>JBDRHJ010000108.1:0-2282 GCA_043816835.1 Candidatus Omnitrophota bacterium | reverse complement strand
TAAGATTATCGGGAATTTTTCTCACCTTACGATCACTACCGGTTCAACAATTGATAATCCGCAGGCAGTGATCAGGCAAATCAGGTCGATCCCGGAAGTTCAAGGCGCAAGCCCTTTTATCGACGGCCAGGCACTTGTGCGTCAGGATAAGGATAAGATAATCTTTGGGGTTAAGATAAAGGGGATTGACCCCGGGACAGCTGCCCAGGTAATTAAAATCAATGATTATTTAATCTCCGGAAACCTGCAGCAGTTCGATTCAGACGGCGTAATTATCGGCAAGGAGTTAGCCAGGGGATTGGGCCTGGACTTAGGTGGGACTTTGTCCTTGCAGGTGTCTAAGGATAAAGTTCATAAGTTAAAAGTCCAGGGCATATTCAGCTCAGGGATGTATGAATATGATACAGAGTTGGTGTTTTTGCATATTGATAAAGTCAAAGAGATGCTTGATATAAAGAGCGCAACCGGGATAGCAATAAGGTTAAATAATATTGATCAAGCCCAAGCAGTAAAAGAGAAGATTCAAAAATCCTTAAGTTACCCATACCGCATTCAAACCTGGATGGAGCAAAACGCGAACTTTTTTGCTGCCCTGAAATTAGAAAAGATTACCATGTTTATTATCTTAAGCTTAATTGTCATGGTTGCGGCATTTAATATCATCAGTACGCTGATTGTAATGGTTGTGCAGAAAACCAAGGATATCGGAATACTTAAGGCAGTCGGGATGTCGCGGGAGCGGGTGAGCGCGATATTTACCTACGAAGGATTGGCAATCGGATTTATCGGGACCGGCCTTGGGGTTGCGCTTGGCTGGCTGCTTTGTTTTTTGCTGGATAAATATCAGTTTATAGAATTACCCGCGGACATTTATTACCTTGATAAATTGCCTGTGTCTTTATCGTTTTGGCCGGATGTAGCATTAATTGTCGGCGCGGCGTTTGTAATTACGCTTTTATCAACAATCTATCCGGCAATGCGCGCCGGCAGGCTTAAGCCGGTTGAGGCTTTGCGATACGAGTAAGAAAGTCAGGTTAGTTGTCAGAAAAAAGTTATAAGTTTTCCCGAATGCAATGATTTTTCCTTTATTATTGCTTCGGGATCCCGGAGTTATGCTTCTTTGAGAAACTTCATTCGGGATAAGTTATAAGTCATAAGAAGATCATAGGTCGTAAGCTTGGAAATTTACGACTTAAGACTTAGGACTTATGACTCTTAAACTCTGAGTGAAGCCGAGGGATTAGTTGTCAGAGGTTAGAGGTTAGAAGACATAAGGATGTTAAAAGCAAAGAATCTGCATAAAATCTATAATCATAGCCAGGATTCGTTGCATGTTTTAAAGGGCATTGAACTGGAAATCGAAAAGGGAAAATTTGTTGCTATCCTTGGGCCTTCGGGTGCCGGCAAAACAACCCTGATGCATGTTTTAGGGGGGCTGGATTATCCTACGCAAGGAGAGGTTTTTCTTGATGGGAAAAATATCCATGCCCTTTCTGATAGCCGGTTAGCTGAATTAAGAAACAGCCGGATTGGTTTTGTTTTTCAGTTTTATCACCTTTTGTCGGAATTTAATGTATTGGAAAATGTTTTGATTCCCGGGTTAATCAAGGGAACAACAAAAAAGAGAAAGAAAAAGGATATCAGGTTTGATGCCGAAAGGCTGCTTGAACTTGCCGGGCTTACTAAACGTATGCGGCATTTCCCGAGTCAATTATCCGGCGGGGAACGCCAGCGCCTGGCAATTGCGCGCGCCTTAATTAATCAGCCGGATTTGCTCTTTTGCGATGAGCCAACCGGAAACCTTGATTCGGAAACCGGAAAAGGGATTATCGGTTTAGTAAAGCAATTAAACCAAGACCGGCAAATGACCGTGGTTCTGGTAACCCATAATATAGAATTAGCCAGTGTAGCAGATAGCCTGTATCATTTGAAAGATGGGCTATTAATAAATGAGTTCAACGATATTAAACCCTAATGATCAAAACACTAAATCCTAAACAATTTCAGATTACCAAAATTCCAATGACCAAAACGAGAACTTTGATTTTAAACATTGAGACATTTGAGTATTTGGATTTGTTTAGAGTTTAGAATTTCGGATTTAGAATTTAACTTAGTGAATAAGGGAGGAAGATATGAAGGTTTATATTGACGGAAAGTTTTATAGTAAAGATAAGGCTAAGATTTCGGTGTTTGACCACGGGTTTTTATACGGGGACGGTGTTTTTGAGGGGATTCGTTCTTATAATCGTATAGTATTTAAGTTAAAAGAGCACATTGAC
>JBDRHJ010000107.1:0-12838 GCA_043816835.1 Candidatus Omnitrophota bacterium | reverse complement strand
CTCACCATCCTTCGAACCATCCTGAGCAACGTCGAAGGGCTCACCATCCTTCGAATCGTCCTGAGCGACCGAAGGGAGTACTGAGCGAAGCGAATGTGCGAAGCCGAAGGATTCCGCAGCCACCGAGATTGCGAAAGACCTTTGGCATCCCCCGTATCTTATAGAATTTACTTTCGGGGGAAAATCGACGCTGAGCGAAAAAAGAACAGGTTTATTTAATTCTCTGCGAACTATTATATAGAAAGGCGTCCCTGGGTTTTTGGAAAAAGTTATGGACAAAAAGATTTTTATGAGTAAAATAGGTCAAGCAGCTTTGGCGTTAGTATTCCTGAACACAGCTATATATAGCGCTTCATATTAATAAAATATGTACTCATTAAATTTAAATACAACAAAACAGCCTAAATATACACCAAAGTATAGCCTGAAACCAGACGGCAGCTTCGTAATTGAAAACTACAACTTCGCTAAACCTTTTGCGAATTTCTTTCCCGGTATCGCAGGCCAATACGGGATCCCGATTTGGGCTTTTTATGTTAACCGTGGGCAATGCATCTCAAGCTTTGGAACCAAGAATAAAGATAATGCGCTCTTGGAATTCTTCCCTGCAAATAAAGCCTGGCAGCTTACCCCTTCCTTTGGATTCCGCTCCTTTCTTAAGGTCATAAATACTGAATCGATTTTTTATGAGCCGTTTCATAACGGGTATTTCGGGCAGAATTTCCAGCTTCACAATACAATGTCAATCACCCCCTTTGATCTTACCCTAAAAGAAGAAAACCATACCTTAGGCTTAACCATAGAAATAAATTATTTTCCTATCCCCAATGAATGTTTTGCCGCATTGGCAAGAACAATTAAAATTAAAAATATCTCGCGTAAAAAACTTAAAATTCAACTCTTAGACGGCCTGCCCTTAATCGTTCCGATGGGGATAAATAACGTACTCCTTAAGGAGCTTGGGCGCACCGCCGAGGCATGGATGAAAACAAAATATGCCGGCGATTCTGCTGCCTTTTATAAATTGGATGTTGACCCCTGTGACCGGCCGGAAGTTATTTACATCCAAAAGGGTAATTTTTGCGTAAGCTTCAGCAAGCTGATTATTGACCCCTCAACCATATTCGGGCCGCGGCTTAACCTGGATTATCCTTATCATTTCCTAAAGGAGAGAAATTTCAAATACCCAAAAAATCAAAGCAGCGAAAGCAAAACACCCAGCGGTATGGGAATGGCTAATTTTCGGCTTTTACCCGATGAAGCACAGTCGTTTACCTCCCTGTTCGGCAATATCCGCAGCCATAAATTATTGAAATCACTTTTGACAAGAATTAAAAGCAAGCGATACCTGCCGGTAAAAAGGGAGCAAAATAAGGAAATCATCAAGAATATTCAAAGCGATATATACACGCAAAGCGCTTGTGCGGAATTTAACCTTTATTGCCAACAAACATACCTGGACAACATCATCCGCGGGGGGTATCCGGTTATCTTTGAATCCCAAAAAGGCAAAAAACAGGTCTTCTATCTATATCTGCGTAAGCATGGAGACTTAGAGCGCGATTATAATAAATTCCAAATTCAACGCCGTTATTTTTCGCAGGGAAACGGCAACTTCCGCGATGTTGTACAAAACCGGAGAAACGATGTTTGGTTCAACCCGGATATTGAAGCGGCGAACCTGATTACCTTTTTTAACCTGATTCAAACCGATGGGTTTAATCCGCTGATTGTCAAAGGCTTGCAGTTTCATCTTAAGAACAAAGATGAATTCCGAAAAATGCTGCCTGCCTTTGTTAACAAAAAAGATATCAAACGCCTTATCGCATTCCTTAGCCGCCGCTTTACCCCCGGAAACATAATCTTTTTTATTGAAGAAAATAAACTCTCTCTTAAAAAAAGCAAAGAAGAGCTCTTGAATTTAATTATGGTAAATTCGCTCAAAGAAGAAGACGCGCAACATAAACCAGATGAAGACCATCATGGTGCCGGATTTTGGACTGATCATTGGACTTATTGCCTGGACTTATTAGAATCTTACTTAGAGCTTTATCCGGAAAGGCTTAAAGAGCTGGTTTTTGAGAAGCGGGTATTTAAATTCTTTGATAGCATTTTTGTTGTCAGCCCGAGAAGCGAAAAATACGTAATTTATGAGGGTAAAATCCGCCAGTTAAACTCAGTGAAATTAGACGCTGCTAAACTGCGTATGCAGAATCAAAGGCCAAGCCAGGCGCACTTGACAAGGGTCGAATACGGCAGGGGTAAAATCTATCAAACTACCTTAATTGCAAAACTTATTTGCATAATCCTGAATAAGCTTACTTCGCTTGACCCTTTTGGCTGCGGCATTGAAATGGAGGCAAACAAACCAAACTGGTATGATGCCCTAAACGGATTACCTGCGCTTTTTGGCTCATCCACCTGTGAAACAATAGAGCTTAAAAGGCTGATTATCTTTGTAAAACAGGCATTACAAGAACAGGCAGTGAAAAATGTAACCCTTTTTAAAGACCTCGCTAATTTTTTAAATCGCACCTTTGAGTTATTAAACAGCGAAACTTCTGCCTTTGCATTCTGGGATAAAAGCTATACCCTCAAAGAGGAATATCGAAAAAAAACACTTACCGGCATAAGCTCCCAGGAATCAAAAATAGACACAAGTTACCTATTACGCTTCTTTGATAAGGCGCTTAAGAAATTAGAAGCTGGGTTAAAAAAGACATTTAATACCCGGGAGAACTTGTATTCGACTTATTTTATTAATCAAGTTAGCAAATCCGAAATAAAAAACGGCATTATTTACCCGCGTAAATTCACCCAAAAAAAACTGCCGCTATTCCTGGAAGCGCAGGTTCATGCGCTTAAGATTGAAAAAAAACATTCTGCCCGGCATAGGCTATACTGCGCAATCAAGAAAAGTCAACTCTATGATAAAAAATTAAAAATGTATAAGGTTGCCGGGAGATTATCGGATATGCCCTTTGAAATCGGCCGCTGCCGGGCATTCAGCCGCGGATGGCTGGAGAATGAATCGATATGGCTACATATGGAATATAAATATCTGCTGGAAATTTTAAGGGCCGGATTGTATGAAGAATTCTATTCTGATTTTAGAAATATATTAATTTGCTTTCAAGATCCCGAACGATACGGCCGAAGTATCCTGGAAAACTCTTCATTTATCGTCAGCTCTGCCTTTCCTGATAAAAGCCTTATTGGAACCGGCTTTGTTGCCCGCCTTTCAGGCTCAACCGCTGAATTCCTGCATATCTGGCGCATAATGAACGTAGGGCAGAAGCCATTCTTCTTAAACAATAAAGGCGAGTTAAATTTACGATTCAATCCCGTTTTAGCAAGCTGGCTATTTAAAAAGGATAAGACATACTCCTTTAATTTCCTCGGGTCAACAAACCATGCCCTTTCTGCTGCTGCCAAATCATCCTCAAGCCCGAAAAAAAGTGGGATAAGGATAATTTATCATAACCCAAAAAATAAAAATACCTTTGGCAAAAACGCGGTATCAGTTCAAAAAATCTTATTCAAGGACAAAGACGGCTCAGGCGTCAAAATTGCCTCTGAAATTATACCTCACCCATTTGCAGAACAAATCCGCTCACGTCAAATATCACAAATCGAAATATTCCTGGCTTAATCCCGCTTACCTATTATATACCCCTTATATACCCCTTATATACCCCGCTGATAGAGAAAGAAGCAGCTTCATTTATTATAATGTGTAAAATGGTAAATTTACAAATTTATCATTTGTTACTCTTGAAAACTTACAAATTTGTGTTATACTTTAATTGGCCATTAGAGATGGCTGATTGATGCGCAAAATTGATAATTTAGAAAACCGATTGATAAGGGCAAACTAGCGGTAACGCTGGGACGCAAAGCCACCGATCCTATTGGATAGCGGGGCTGCCAAAGAGGTTGAATTTCTAAAACCCTGAGGCCTGCCTTAGGGTTTTTTTATTGCAAAACCCCTGGCGAAAGTTTGCCAGGGGTTTTCTATTTTACGAGGTAATCATGATGAAGAAGATAGCTCAAAATCATATCAAAGAGCCAATGCAGCGGGTAGTAACCTTCTTGAATCGCGACGAAGTGGATTTTCTGGATAAGTTAGGCAAAGACGCCCTGTTTTCAACCGGCCTTAAACTATCCCGCGCAAGGCTGATTGCCTGGCTGATTGATTTTGCCGAAAAACTCAAAATTAACGGTATGGATGTTAAATCAGAAAAAGACCTGGAAAAAAAGATTACCCGGATATTAGAACTTGACACAAAAACAATAGCCAATGCTCCCCGCCAGCCACGGATATAATAAAGGAGGCGAAGATGAAAAAATTACTACTGCTCCTGCCAATAGTAATAATCCTTATTTTGTTGTCTGCTGCTGTGGTATTTGCTGAAGGTAGTAGTGCCAGGATTAGCGTATCCTGCACGGTCCCGTTAATCCCCGGAATGAACTCCCCTGCCCTAATTGAAGAAGAAAGCACAGAAGTTAACCGGACCGCAATGCTGCAGGAAGAAAACAAACTCCAAGAAGAAACCCTATTTACCGCTATGTTAATTGAAGAGGAAGCTGATTTAGAAGAAAGCAGTACGCCTGAAGAGGAACCCTTGCTTGTTCTTACGAAAACCGTTTATAGCCGTTAAGGCTGTGAATCTCTTGCACAAGGAATATTGTAATTATAAGATACGCCTTCAAAAACAGTCATTTCCTTCTTTACTGACACCATCGGCAAATAATCAACCGGCAGTGTATTTAAATCTATCCTTAAAACATGCTCACCCGGGCTGATATTCGCAAATCGATACCTACCCTCGTCATCAGTAATTGCAGTTGAGCCATCCTCTAAAACCAGTACAATCGACTCAATCCCCTTGTCTTGATTAGTATATTTGGCATTACCGTCAACATCCTCAAATACGATACCGTAAATTTCCGAACGCGAGGTAATCCCAAAGTCTATTCTCACCGGCTGGCGATGCGCAACCATTACTGCCTGGGTTGGCGGAACAGTAAGAACGAATCCTGATGGTAAACTTTGCATATCTAAACTCACATACGCCTTATGCGCCCGAAGCGGAGGAAACTCATAGTAGCCGTTGTTATCAGTGATAGAAGTTTCCTTTTTCCCTAAGAATAATTTTATGCCCTCAACCGGAAGTTCCCCTTCCTGGCGTAATCCGTCAGCATTTAAGTCCTTAAAAACATACCCTGTAATTGAGCCAATCGGCTCCCAGCGAAAACCGCTATCCCAATTAAGGCGCATGCCGGCATTAAAATCCACTTCAATGCGTTTATTTGCATCGGGATTCTCTGCCCAGATATTGCGTATACGCACTGAGCCATAAAGCTGTTTATCCGGGGTAGGCGTATAAGTCAACTCGCCGTAACCCTCGATATAATCTTCACCGGATAGATAACTTATACTCGAAGCAGCATCCTGCTCATCACGGTAATAAAGACGGAAACTGCCGTAAAAAGGGGTATCGGAAATTTGCGAGCTCAAATTAATTCCTGTTTCCATTACCTGCGGCTCAAAGGAATTGCCGGTATATCTCTCCTGCAGCCAATTAAACTCCCGGCTTAAATAGTAATAAAGGTCTCCGATTACCTTAACGCTAAAACCCAATATAAGCTTATCATTTATTGAATCAAGGCGCGGCGAAGAAAAATTATCATACTCATGATGCCGATAGGTTAAATAAGTACTAATCCGCCTAAACCACTCTAAGGTCCTATGTATCCCTAAACCAAAACTTTGCGTACGCCGCTGGGAAAGCCTTCCTAAATCATTATAAAACTTATAATCCATCTTAAGAGAAGTTAAAGGATTAAGCCGATAACCAGCAGCTAATTCAAAATCCGTATTCCAGCGGCTGTCATTATCAGCGCTGGGATACAGCCGGTCGCGAAATATATCCAAGCGGCTGGATATATCCCACTTATCTGTAGGAAAATAATTCAGTGCAAAAAGCCCTCCCAATTCCCCTGCCCGCCAACCCATTCCGGTCATTGAAGTATAATCCTTACTTACATTCCTTAGCTCACCTGACACCCTTAAGCGCGGGGCCTTAAAAACCGCATTAAACAATTGAGCAAATTCCTCAGAATCATAAGCAAGCTCATAGCCTAATCCCCAATTGCCTAAATTCCAGTCCGCCTGTAAATCATAACCATAAGGCTTTAAATAATCCCCCCTGTCACTGCCCCATCCTTTTAAAATCGAAAAACCATAAACTTGATTCTGAACAGGAAAATAATTAATGTTTATGCCGGTAAGAAATGAATCCTTATTTTTTGCTAATCCGGGTGACAGGTCGCCATACCGGCCGCCGCCCTCACGGCCCCAAAAAACAGTATAATCGATTTTGCGGTCTATTGCCGGGGAACTTAACATTGCGCCTCTTAGCTGCCTGCCGGATAAAGCCAAGTTATAAATACTCGGGGTATAATCAAATATCCTAAATTCAAAATCCTTAAATAAACCGAGCTTGCCTTCGGTCAATCCTAAGCTAAAAAAGGTAAGGTCAATATCCTCTTTCAAGGCGCGCACGCTTAAAGCAGAATCTAATTCGCCATAAGGGGTAGGCCCCCTTAAGCTAAGATAATGACGGTAAGAATAAGATGTTCTGTCTAATGAATCCAATCTGCGTCCGCTCTCATAGGAATACCAATCCATTGAATAGCTCAACTTAAAATTGCGTCCTTCTTCTTCTTCCTTGCGCAGTAATTCTTCATAACTAGGTCCGGGCCGCCTTTTGGGCACAGTAAGAAATTCTAATGTCCAGCGCCCACGGCTGTCCCAAATATGAAAATAGGTATGGCCAAAATTTTTGCCGGTAACTGAAATCGCATCCGGGCCAACCCGCTCAACCAGCAAAACCTCCGGCTGTGTGGATAAAAATCGCTCAATCCCCTTGCCCTCAATAACAATTGATTTTGTTTGCTCAATCTCCAGAGGAAACTTAAATATCTCTATTTCCTCTTTATCAAGCAATACTCCGGAAGGGGAAATTATATTTTTCTCTGCTGCTTCCGAAACCCCTGTAGGAATTGTTACAGCCGGCGGCGCAGTAATATCCGGGGCAGGAGGAGCAACCGGGGCAAACATCAAAGCAGGACTAAGCGCAAGGTCAGTTACCCCTTGGCTTATCCCGCTATCCATACTATCTAGAAACTGATTAATTTTCTCTTCGCGTGTTTTAATCTCGAACTCCAAAGTAGATGGCGTCTCAATTAAAAACCCGGAAGCTGACGGTACAGCAAGCGGCGGTAAAAACACAGCCCCGGATCCCCCCTTAAGTAAATCAATATACCTTAAGGCAGGCTCATATCCCGGGCTAATAACCAGAGCCCTTTGAAATGCCTCCAAGGCCTGATCAAGCTTACCTTGCATGCAGAATGATACCCCTAACTCACAGAGATACTCAGGGATTAACGCATTGCCGTAACTGTGAGGCACTGGTGAAAACAAAAATATAATTATTAGTGATATAATTAAAAGCTTCCTTTGCATTACCTTAATTCCCCTAAGTCAAGAATCTGTCCGCTATTGCCAATCTCTAATAATGCTTCTTTTACTAAAATCGGCCCCCTTGAGCGCGCAGTATCACTTAATGCTTTACCTAAGTCCAGGGTAACAACCAGATCATACCTGCCGGGCGGCAAATTAGCTTTAGAAGATGAACCCATAAGCTTTGCCCCTTCCCCGGGAAAGGTATATATATTATTAATTTCCCCCCTTGCATAAACCATGCCTTCTCTATCAATAATATTAAAAGTCCCGCCGGCAGCAACATCAACATTGCCGGTATTACTAAAATCAGCGTTTAGCAATAAAATATCATCAGGCTGAATCTCGAGGCTAAAATTATCAATTGAGCCTGAACGCTCGACCGTGCCCTCTGCCTCCACGTAGAACAAAACTGCCATTCTTACTGCCAGGCTTACATTTACAACCTCCCCTTCTGTTTCTGCCTGGCCAAGCAGGTTTTCAAAAAATAATACTGCATAATAACCGCCCCTTGCTTCAGGGGGAACCCTTACCGTATAATTAACTTTGGCGCGCGAAAAAGGCGGGAGTGAAAGCTCAGCAGGGCTAAAACTTATCCAGGGAGCACAAGAGAAAGTTGTCGAATTTGGCTCAACAAATTTCTTTGTTCCGTCTGCAGCAGGCAGATAATGCCAGTCCTGTAAATAAATTTGAACTGATTGTGTTTCTGAAGAAGGATTATCAATAGTAATTGTCCCGGCCTGGGAATAACCCGGGGCAATACTCAGCCTGACCTTTGCCTGGTCAATCCGCAATAATTCCACAGCATAAACCAGGTTACAGATCAAACCAAGGCCTAAAATCAATATTATTGAGATTAGTAACCGTTTTTTAAATTCAAAACCTAACATCTTTTTTTCGCGTTATATACCCCAAAAGGCAAACCCCTCCCTCTTGATTAACTATCCTATAATTATAACACTTTCGGGTTATATTTTCAACTATCTATTAGGATTCTTAATTGCAGAAGTGTTCGTTGCTACGCCCAACAACAATACCGCTTGCGGTAATTAGGCCTATCTCCAACATAAGACTTTCCTCTTAAGACAGGCCTTATTTACAATAAGCGAGATTATTAAGCGGGAAATTTGAATTTTCGCGCAATCTCTTTATAGGGCATAAACATCGAGTTGAATCGTACCAGTGTATGTTCCGGCTGCTTGAGTCGGGCCTATTAAATCCGCGCCAGCTGCTGCATCAGCATCACCTGTAATTCCAAAGTACAACCTAAAAAGGTCAGAATCACCGCTAGCATTACTCCTATAGACATTATAGGTGTCTTCGCCGCTACGAACCGCAGTAGTCAATCCTCCTGGATTCACTGTATCCGGGCCATAATGTTGTCCAGCAGCAATTGTCCAAGCACCACCCGGCAGCTCTATGTTCGGATCAACCGTATTCGCCAAGGGCGCTCCGGTATAATCAACCACATATTCTTTTCCACTATTGGTATAAACCCCTACCAAAACCAGAAAATGCTTTGACGCTGTCAATGCAGAATTAACATCATTCGGGTCTGCGCTCTCTAATGTGCCGAAGTTCATTCCAGCAGATGGTGATTGCGGATTATCCCAATCATAGGTATCTTCACTTGTGCTCGCAATGATACTTATATCAAATTTTGGGTTTAATGCCGCAACCGTAGCTGTAACCGTAATTGTCTCTGTTTCATTAGCCAGAACACAACTAGCCAACAACCCAACTAATAATACTGCCGTAATCGCTATTATCTGTTTTCTCATCTTTTTCACCCCCTTTATATCTTTTATTTATTCTTTTATTTAACGGATTACTATATTTATATTGCGGTAATTGAATAAGTAATCCGTGTTGAATAATCGCCGGCTTTTAAATCCAGCGGGACATTTAATTCATATATAACCTTAAACTTATCAGCTGAGCCGCTCTGATCCGATATAAACAAAACCATATCATTTAATTGAACTTTAGTTTTCTCCGGATACTTTAATTTGCCGATTGTTCCGTCAGCTTCGGTTTGCAAAGAAAAATATTCCGCAGAAACAGTCTCACCCTCCTTATTTATAAGAAGGGAATCTATATTCTGGCTCACCTGATAAGGCCTGCCGGTATTTGTCTTTACTTCAATATTCACCTCGCTTATCCGCGGGGGTTCATTTGGCTTAAGGTTATCAAAACGCAAAAATCCTGTGCCTAATTGCGGTGTTACCACTAAATCAAACATCTCCGGATTATCCACCTCTAAATCAATTGTATCAATAATCGAGCTTGCAACACCCGATGCCTCAAACAGATATTGTATTTTCCCCCTATATATCCCTGCCTTTTGATTATTTAAATCTTCTAAGCCATAAGTAATGATAAAACTATCTGCCTGGCCCCTTAAGCCTGAAGTATAAAGCGCTTCCTGGCGCAATGAAAGCGGCGTGACATTGGTTAACGCAACCCCATTTTGCCCTCCTTGAACAACAAAATTTGCGGAATTTAAATCAAGGGTAACCCCTTCTGATGAAGTAAGGGGCTCTGATAGAAGTTGATTTATTTTATATTCACGCCCCATCGCGCCTAGTATATCTATTTTTACCTCAGCATATCTTTTCTCCTGCGGCTGTGCTTTTAACTGCACCACCCTGCCCCCGGAAGAAGTTGTAACCCTTACCCTGGATACTGCTTCTACTTCAGCAAGTACATCGAAAATTACAGTGGAAGGGGATTCGCTTGAACCAATGGGCTCTGATGTAAAGCGAATTTTACCCCGGTAAGAACCCGGATCCTGCTCAGGCGGAACAACCAAGCAATAAACCAATGTAAAGGAATCTGATAATCCTTGTTGGTTAGATGTATAGACAACTGTACTGCCCATCAATACCGGGGTTTCTATTTCTGCAGATAGGGTTCCATAATGATTAGTGCCGCGAATAGCATATACGGAAAAACTGCCATGCGGAAAACTAACCCCCTGGCTGTTTGCAAGCGGATCCTGAAGTACCTGGATTAAACGGTACTGCGCCCCGATATCCGAGTTAATATTAACTACAACCTCTTTATTAATTTGCGGGATAGTACTGCTGATTTTTCCGAATTTTAGATTATACCCCCCCTCGTAAGGCGTTACCGAAACATTAAATGCCGCTGACGCATTTTGCGTTACAATAAAAACAGAACAAGCACTTACTAAAATTATACTTAAAACTCTTAAGATTCTCATAACATTCACCCCCTTATAAAGGGGAATTATACATCTGTTAAGCGTAATTGTCAATATATTCAAACGCCCAATTTTGGTGATTTTTTTTAACCTATTAGCCCTGCTTAGCAATAAAAAACCGGATAGACCCTTTAGGTCAATCCGGCGATTTTCCGTGGCATTCCTTCTGCATTTATTCAAAAACAGCAGAATAAAATGCCGGATTTATTAAATATAAATTCTTTTTTTAACTATTTATGAAGTATAACTTATTTTTCCTCCTTTGTCAAGGGAAACCTGGGAAATAATCGGGCTTAATTCAATCTTTAAAGAGTGCCCCAAAAAAACCAAAAATAGCTTTCCGTTAGTCCGGGTGTATAAGCTTACTTTCATACGGCAAAAAAAGCCTTTTTTCTGCAAGGCGCTATTGCGAATCTTACGGATATAGATTTGAGATGAAGGCCTTTTTCTTGCCCTATTCTCAACCTCAATGGCCTTACAAACAAGATGCCGGCGAATCATTGTACGCACACCCTGATCCTCAACAACCTCGCAACTGGAAATTATCTTTTTCATGTGATCAGGTGAAAACCTATTTTTAAAAAATAAGCTGCGCATTTTCCGTCAACACCTTTCTGACCCCTGTAACGGGATTTTTTAAACTATCAAATAATGTCGCTCCTAAACATTAGCAAATCTACCGGGCTGTCAAGCAGTAAATTTGGGCCTAAACGGGAAATGACAGCCCGAATCCCCAGCATGGCTGGTGGGGAAAAACAAATCTTTTAAAAAGTATTTAAAAAGCTGATATTACACTTTCTCACAATTAAACTATAACCCCAAATTTAGCCGGTTTCAAGGGTATTTAGGACTGAAAAGAAAGCGGTTACAATGGTTGTAAAACAAAAGGGTATTTGGCTTAACTAATTGCAGTTATTAGTATTATGACTTTTTAAGCTTTTTAGCGAAAGGGTGTTTAGTTCTTATGCATAAGCCCGAGAAGGTTTTTTTTGTGGCGTATGATTATAAAAATACTGAGGATAAGGCTAAAAATCAATAATTCTTTGCTTGCTTGCAATATGAATACAAATAAAGGGAAAACAACTGCGCTTATAACCGAGGCTAAAGAAACGATACGAAAGACTAAAAATACCAATAACCAGGCTGCAACAGTTAATAAAAGAACTGTCCTCAACTCAACAATGGCAATGCCTAACCCTGCTAAAACCCCCAGGGTTGTTGCAACCCCCTTACCCCCTTTAAACCGCAAAAATAAGGTCCAGTTATGGCCGCAAACACAGGCTAACCCTAAGATAATTCTCAAAATCAAGGGTGAAAAATTCCAAAAACCAAGAAAATAATCCGCTAAGAGCGTAACCGGAATTATCCCTTTTAATATATCGAGAACTAAAACAATAACCCCGTTAACCGGGCCAAGCACACGAAAGGCATTTGTTGCCCCTACATTGCCTGAACCATGCTTACGGATATCTATTCCCTTGAAAAAACGTCCCAGAATATAAGCCGAAGGAAAAGAGCCGGTTAAATAACTAATCAGAATTCCCAATAGGACCATATAATACGATAAACCCCTTCCTAAGATAATCTATCCCGGAAATTATTGTAAAAAATACAGCCACTGACCACAGGATGTAAGAAAATTCAAATCTCATCAACACGGAAATCACTGATGCCATCTGAAAACCGGTAGTTAATTTACCCCAGATAGCCGGCCGTATATCAAACCTCTGGCGTACAAGGAATATTGCGACTACCCCTAAAAGAATAATTGCGTCGCGGCTAACCACAATTAAACTCACCCATAGAGGAAATCTTATCCCGGTATTAATCGAATGCAGAAAGATGAATGCACTCATTAAAAGGATTTTATCCCCTAAAGGGTCTAAGATTAAGCCCGCAGGGGTATATTCTTTTTTCTTGCGTGCGATATAACCGTCCACAGCATCAGATATAACTGCTGCGATAAATATTGCCAAAGCAATAAATCTTAAATAATCCTTTCCCGGCGAATAATAAAGCAGGCAAGAAATAAAAAAAGGAACGCTAAGAATTCTAAGGGTTGAAATTTTATTAGCAATATTCAT
>JBDRHJ010000106.1:0-9241 GCA_043816835.1 Candidatus Omnitrophota bacterium | reverse complement strand
CGATTTGCTTTTTCTTGATATAACCGAAAACACCCCTCCCCAGAAAGAATAAACTTATAATTAGTCTATATTGTTATTTGTATTACAGAATTTAATTCTTCTGGATACAAGCAGCAGGAAACATATAATTTTTTCATGGTGCAGTCGAACCATTAGTCCTGAACGAAGTCGAAGGACTAACCACTGAAAATCACCTGAAGGTTATCGCCGAAGGCGATTTTCTTGTAAAATAAATAAAAGTCTTGACTTAAATTTTTTCTTAATGTAGGATATGTTTACCCCGTTAGAAAAAGCTATCGATTTATGATTACCGTTAAAACTAACGGTGGCTTAAAACTACCGTTAGCCCCGCTAGAAAGGTCCTTTCTAACGGGGTTAGCGTAAAAGGTTATAGAATGAATTTTTCTAACGGGGTTTACTATTTTATTTTATCTTTGTTTATTTTCCCAACTCTAGGTGTTGATTGAAGATAAGCAAACGTCAATAAAACCCGCAGAAAGAGTTTTCTATTTTTTATGGTGTAGGAAAGTATACCCTTACGGGCACAAGTAAAACTTTCCTAACCACTGAAAATCGCTAAAAGGTCATCGCCGAAGGCGATTTTCTTGAAAAAATAGTTAATCAAAGAAACAGGAAATATGCACCCCATAAATTTTACAAATCAAGAACTTAGCGAAAAGGAAAAGCGCAACATTGATATTTTGGAGATGGTAAGGCGTTTTGGGCCGATTAGCCGGCCTGAGATTTCACAAAGATTAAAAGTGAATATTGTAACTATCTCCAATTATATCGAGGAGTTTGTCAAGAATAAGATCGTCCTGGAAAAGGAGCTTGATATTTCCGAAGGGGGGCGCAGGCCGGTTCTCTTAGACCTTAATCCGCAGTCAGCCTTTGCAATCGGGGTAGGCCTGAATCTGATGAATATGGTCGGGATACTGATTGATGCAAAGGGCAATATCGTACTTAAAACACAGATGAATAGGCCGGAAACCTCGGTAAAGAAAATCGTCGAGGTTATGTTTGATATAATCCGCGAGATTATTCGGCGTTCCAAGAAATATACTCAGAACATTAAGGGGATTGGCGTAGGCATGGCAGGGGTTATCAATAATCAGGATGGGTTAATCCACTGGCCGGAGAGGGTAACTAGCCGCAATTGTACCTACGCTTCGGTAAATCTCCCGCTTAAGAATCTGATTGAGAAGGAATTTGGCCTGCCGGCTACTATTGAGAATGATGCTACGGCTGCTTGTTTTGGCGAGCAATGGCTGGATTTGGACCCCAGGGTAAAAAATATTCTTTATATGTTTTCCGGGGTAGGCTGCGGTATAATGATTAACGGCCAGATTTACCGGGGCAGTAAAGGCTGTGCCGGAGAGGTTTCGATTAATAATTACGAGCAGGACCATTTGTTTAATTGTTCTTTAGGCAATCCTTGTTTTCTAAAGCGCTGGGAGGTTGATTTAGGGATAGTAGACGAGGTAAGGAATAACTTTAAACCCGGAGAGCCCCGCAAGCTCAATGAATTGGTCAATAATAAAGCAGAAGAGATAGATTTGAAGAATGTTTTTCTGGCTGCGCGGGCAGGCGATAAGGCGGCAAAAGAGAGTTTGGATATTGCGGCAAAACGATTGGGACTAAAAATCGCCTATTTAGTAAATATACTTAATCCTGAAATTGTAATTATCGGGGGTGGCTTTGAAGAGGCAGGGGAGGAATTTTTAAGCAGGGTTAACCAGTCAGTAAACGAGTGGGCATTCAGGGAAATGACCCAGGATTTAAAAATTGTTTATTCGCAATTAAGGGAAAATGCAGTAGCGCAGGGCGCAGCCAGCCTTGTGGTGCGCGGGGTGTTTGCGCAGGCATAAGAAAAAATTAGTTTTCATAAATAATAATAAGACCCAATAATGGGAATCAGGCTTAAAGTTATTATCTTAGTTTTAGTTATATTATTGGCGATTAGCTTTTCTATTATCTTTAGTATCCAGCGCGAGAGGCTCTCCTTATTTCAACAGTATACCGCAATCAAAGAAAGCCTGACCCAGGAAAATAAAACCCTTACCAATAAATTAAATGTCGCATTAAAGGAGACTAAGCAATTACAGGACAGGTTAGGGGTTATTCAGGAAGAATTAGAGCGGTTGACGGAATCGAACCAGGAGTTCCAGCGTAAGTACGAATTAGTAGACAGCGAAAGAAAAAAAATACTGAATAAATTAAGTTCCTATCAGCAATTAGAAGAGGAAATAAAGTTTTTTAAAGAAGAGAACAACTCCCTGAAGGAGCAGCTTGCGGCATTAACTGCTTCCAGGGGTGAGTTTGTTAAGCTAGAGCCAAAAATCAAACCCCCTCCTGCGGGCTTTGAAGCAGAAGAAGAATTGTTTTTTCCCCCTCCGGAAGATGCTGAGCCGAACGAGGAAAAACCCCAGACGAGTGATGAGCTATCCGATTCAGAGTCTGTAGATTTGCCCCCGATTGTAGTATCATCTTCTTCAGTTCCTTCAAAGAGATCGCAATTTATCCTCGATGGTAAAATCGCAAATGTCAACCGGGAGTATAATTTTGTAGTAATTGATTTAGGGCAGGAAAAAGGGGTTAAAGAAGGAATGGTATTTGAGGTCTATCGCGAGGGATGGTTTTTGGGCAAGATCGAGGTTATTCAGACTCGCCAGGATATCGCTGCTTGTGATATAGTTCAGGCAGAGACGCTTTTAAACGTAGGGGATAACGTAAGGTATTAATTAGGATACACTGGAAAGATTCCCTTTAATTTTTTAATAATTTTTAAAAAACGGGGCTCTTTGGTAAGAATAGGGAGTCCTTTTTTATGGTGTAGGAAAGTACCTGTACCCGTAAGGGTATGAAACACTTTCCTAATGGTTCGACTGCGCTCACCATTAGTCCTGAGCGAAGTCGAAGGACTAACCACTGAAAATCACCTGAAGCTTATCGCCGGAGGCGATTTTCTTGTAGTAAGTATAATAAGGCACTATCTATACTCGTAAGGGTACCTGTACCCGCAAGGGTATAAATGCTTTCTTCCACTAGAAAATCACCTGCAAATTATCCTAAAGGATAGACCTTTCCATTTCTGTTTCCCGCAGAGCGGGATCCCGCCGAAGACAATATTTATTGGGCAGCGGGAAAAGGAAGGGTCTTATAGCCGAAAGTAATTTTCCCGATGAGAATTCGTAAAACCCCCAAAAGGCTGTTAGCCTCCATTGAAGATGTTGCCCGGGAAAGCGGGGTTTCTCCGGCAACCGTATCCCGCGTAATCAATGAATTCCCTTCGGTAAAAAAAGAAAATCGCCGGCGGGTTCTTGCGGCAATCAAGAAGCTTAAATTTCAACCTTCGGTATTTGCTCAGCGCCTGGCAAAGGGCAAGTCTGATATAGTAGCATTGGTTATTCCCCGCTACGAAGGTGTGTTTTATTCCTTTTATGTGTTAGAGCTAATTCGCGGTATCGGGACGGTATGCGATGCACTAAAGCTTGATTTGCTCATGCGCTTGACCTCTGTTAAAACACCGCTTAATTATACGAGTATGGGCGGGATAATCTTTGCTGATATAATCGGTAATCAGCATCAGCTAGAGCATGCGTTGGAGCAAGGCATCCCCTGTGTAGTAATCAATAACTATATGGAGGATATCGATGTATCCTGTGTGGCAATAGATAATATTAGAGGGGCAAAAAAGGCGGTAGATTACTTAGCTAGCCTTGGGCATAAGCGCATCGCTCACATAACCGGTGATTTAACCACCCAGGCTGCCCGGCAGCGCCTTGGGGGATATCGGCAGGGCCTGGAAATGAATAATCTTCAATACCGCAATGAGTATACGATAAAGACAGATTATTCACGCGGTCAAGCACGCTCGGCTGTTTCTAAACTATTGGCATTGAACCAACCCCCTAGCGCCCTATTTATTGCTTCTGATTCAATGGCGTTAGAGGTTATGGCAGTAGCCGCAGAATTAGGTAAGAGTATTCCCCGGGATTTCTCTGTGATCGGCTTTGATGATAATCCCTCTGGTTTATACGCACCCGTAGCCCTTACTACAATAAGGCAGCCTTTGATTAAGATGGCCGAAGAAGGAATTAAGCAACTGAATAAGTTGATGAGTACTTCTTTGCCGAAAATTACTAAAAATGTTCTGCCTTGCGAACTGGTAGTCAGGGAATCTTGTGCCCCCCTAAGGTAAAGACAGCGTTCCTTGTAAATACTATTTATTGTGTATATAAAAATAATAACCTCTATATATAGTATTTTTTTCTTGACATAATTGTTGGCCTATGTTATGTTGAACAAAGGCTGATAAGGGCAGTAATTGGTAAGAAGCAAATTCACAATAATAATATAACGGAGGAGTAGAATGCAGCTTAATTTATCGGAAAATGCCTTGAAGGTTTTAGAAAGGCGCTACCTTAAAAAGGATAGGCAGGGAAAGATTGCTGAGAATCCCAAGGAAATGCTCAAGCGGATTGCCAAGGCAATTGCCAAGGTTGATAGGGCATACGGCCGTTCGGCAGAAGAGATAAAAACCCTAGAAGAAGGCTTTTTAAAAATAATGAGTTCTTTGGCATTCATGCCGAACAGCCCGACCTTAATTAACGCAGGAAGGGAGCTTGGGCAGTTATCTGCTTGTTTTGTGGTTCCCGTAGAGGATTCAATGGAATCAATCTTTGATGCAGTAAAGGCTTGTGCGATAATCCATCGCACCGGCGGGGGAACCGGGATGAGCTTTTCGCGCCTAAGGCCCAAGGACAGTATTGTTAAAACTACGGGCGGTTTAGCAAGCGGCCCGGTTTCCTTTATGAAGGTCTTTGACGCTGCTACCCATGCGGTGCGCCAGGGGGGTGTTCGCCGAGGTGCGAATATGGGGATTTTAAGGATTGATCATCCGGACATACTCGAATTTATTACCTGCAAAGACAAGAATAAAGACATAACTAATTTTAATATCTCAGTTGCAATTAGCGAAGATTTTATGGAGAAATTGTCTAACGGCGATGATTATGATTTAATTGACCCTCATACAAAAAGCGTTGTTAAGCGCCTTAAGACAACCGAGGTGTTTGAGCTGATTGTTAGGCAGGCATACAAAAACGGCGAGCCGGGGATTATTTTTATTGATAAGATAGAGCAGGATAATCCTACCCCTAAATTAGGCAGGATTGAAAGCACTAATCCTTGCGGGGAGCAGCCTATTTTGCCTTATGAGAGCTGTGTTCTTGGCTCAATCAATTTAGTGCAGATCGCAAAGAAGGTAAATTCCGGATACGAGGTTGATTGGGAAAAGCTAAAAGAGACGGTTGGCTTAGCGGTGCATTTTCTGGATAATGTTATCGATGCGAATAAATTTCCCTTGTCTGAGATTGAAAAGGCAACCAAGTTAACCCGCAAGATTGGTTTAGGGATTATGGGCTGGGCAAGCCTCTTAATCCGTCTAAACATTCCTTATAATTCCGAAGAAGCAATCAAGCTGGCTGAGGAAGTTATGTCATTTATCCTGAAGGAGGCAGAGAGCAAATCTTGCCAATTAGCAAAGAAGAAAGGGGTATTCCCGGCGTTTAAAGATAGCATCTGGGAAAAGCAGGGGTTAAGGTTAAGAAATGGCACCTTAACTACAATTGCCCCTACCGGGACAATCAGCATCATTGCTGGGCCGACATCATCGGGTATTGAGCCTTTGTTTGCAATATCTTATTATCGTAATGTTATGGATAATGATAAACTTGTTGAGGTTAATCCGCTGTTTGAGGAGGTGGCAAAGGAGCGCGGTTTTTACAGCCGGAAGCTAATGGAAGCGGTTGCTGAAGCCGGTTCAATCCAGGGGATTGATGAGATCCCTGCGGATATAAAGCGCATATTCGTTACTGCCCATGATATTTCTCCGGATTGGCATATCCGGATGCAGGCAACTTTTCAGCGTTTTACTAATAACGCAGTGAGTAAAACAATTAATTTCCCTCATGATGCCGAAGTTTCTGATGTGCATAATGCATATCTCTTGGCTTATAAATTAGGATGTAAGGGAATTACGGTGTATCGCGATAAGAGCCGCGAAGAACAGGTTCTTAATATTTCCGGAAAACAAGATGCAGCCATTGAACTGGAGGCAAGAACAGTCTCCGGCAGGATTGTTCCCCGCCCGCGTCCCGAGGTTACTACCGGTACAACTACCAAGGTTTCTACCGGCTGCGGTAATTTTTATATCACGATAAATCTAAATGAGCAAGGCCGTCCATTTGAGGTTTTTACCCAGATGGGGAAAACCGGGGGTTGTGCTGCCAGTCAATTAGAGGCAATTGGCCGGCTTGTTTCGCTTGCATTTCGTTCAGGCGTTGAGGTTAAGTCAATAATCGAACAATTGCGAAATATCCGTTGTCCTTCCCCTTCCTGGGAGAAGGGTGTGCGCATCTTTTCTTGCGCTGATGCACTTGCGCGGGTTATTGAGAAGCGGCTGGTTAATAATCAGGTCCCGGTTTCTTCTTCTCAGAGCGCACAACAGAGTCCGCAGCAAAGTCCGCAACAGGGTTCACAGCGCGGCGTCTCTAATATTGTAGGGGTGTGCCCGGATTGCGGAGGGGCCCTGCGCCATGAAGAAGGTTGTGTTAAGTGTTATAGTTCTGCCTGTGGGTTCACGAGATGTTAATGAGCGCATAACTTACGGAGCACAAACACATTCAGTTTTGTTCAGTGTTCGTGTGACGTAAGTTATATGCGCGAATTAATCCCGCACTAATTTTTAGGTTCTGAGTTTATTTATAGAAATTAGTGCGCGGATGGCATGCAGTGGATAGAAAACAACTATACGCTGGAACATATGAGGAGGTAGAAATAGTAATATGCGTAAAATATTATACATTGTTCTTGATGGATTAGGTGATTTGCCAATCCCTGAATTAGGTAATAAAACACCCCTGGAGGGAGCCTTTACCCCCTGCATGGATAAGCTTGCTCAGGATGGACGCATTGGTATTGTTTATCCGGTAGATAAAGATATTGCGCCTGAATCAGATATTGCCGTAATCAGCCTCTTAGGTTATGATGCACAAAAATATTACACCGGCAGGGGCCCGCTTGAGTCTTTTGCTGAGGGTATAAATATCGAACAGGGTAATCTTGCCCTGAGGGTTAATTTCGCCACTGTAGATAGTGACGGTAAAACCATCTTAGACCGCCGGGTAGGGAGGAATTTAACCACTGATGAGGCAACTGATTTAGCCAAAGAAATAAATTCTAAAGTTAAACTTTCCGGGGCGACTTTTGAGTTTAGAAACACAATTGGCCACCGCGGGGTGCTGGTGGTGCGCAGTAACGATAAAAAATTATCCGGATGGATAACCAATACCGACCCTGCCTATGGCCGGGAGGGGGTGTTTGGTATAGCCAAAGAGAAATTCGAGAAAAGGTTAGTTGAATCTCAGCCAATGCCTGATTACGCAGATTCATCCGAAGCAATTAAGGCAGCAGATTTGCTTAATGAATTTACCGAGAGATCTCATCGGGTTTTGTCCGGCTCTCTGGTTAATCAAAAAAGGCTTAGCGATAATAACTTATCGGCAAATATTATTCTTTCGCGTGATGCCGGGGATCATTTGCCTCAGTTTCCTTCAATTGAATCGCTATACAATTTAAAATTCGGCTCCTTTGTTCAAATGCCCGTGGAAAAAGGCATTGCCCTTCTTACCGGCATCAAGGTGGTTAGCGTTCCCCTGCCTTCGGGTGATCTGGAATTAGATTATTCTGCCTGGGCAAAACTTGCTTTAAAAAAAATCTCTGCTTTTGACGGTTTATACATTCATATCAAAGGCCCGGATGAACCGGCGCATGACGGGGATTTTCTCAAGAAAAAGGAAATTATTGAGGTAATTGATAAATTTTTCTTTGCCCCCCTGCTTAAGGAGTTAAATCTTGAGGATACAATTATTGCCGTCACTGCGGACCACTCAACGGTGTGTAAAATTTCTGCTCATTCAGCTGATCCGGTACCTTTGTTGATTTCCGGCGGCGGCATTACTGCGGATAGTGTTTTGAATTTTTCTGAACAGACAGCCGGGCACGGGTCTTTAGGTGAAATGCGCGGCTTTAAACTGCTGCCCCTTTTAATCGAGTTAGCGAAAAATAAAAATTTACCCCCTGTGCGTTAGATTCCTAAATATCTAAAAGGGTATAAAGGGAAATTGATGCTAGAATAAAGAAGAATGCAGAAGAAGATTATCGCCTGGATTAAAGAGCAGGTTAAAACGGCAAAAGCAAAAGGTGTTGTTGTTGGCTTAAGCGGCGGCATAGATTCGGCAGTAACCGCTGCTTTATGCTGCCGTGCATTGGGTAAAAATAAGCTGGTCGGATTAATTCTTCCCTGCTTGAGCCAAAATCAAGATTTAGTTGATGCGCGCCTGGTTGCAAAAAGATTGGGGATTAAGGTCAAAACAATAGATTTAAACCCGATCTATAAGATTTGTTTGATGCTTTTGCCAAAAGGGAAGAAGATCGCCTGTGCTAATCTTAAGGCGCGCTTAAGGATGTTAATCCTCTATTACTTTGCCAATAACATGAATTACCTTGTCTGCGGCACGGGCAATAAAACAGAGCTATTAATAGGGTATTTTACTAAATTCGGCGACGGGGCAACAGATATTTTGCCTTTAGGGGGCCTGCTAAAATCGCAAGTACGAGAATTAGCCGGGGATTTAAATATACCGCAGAGAATAATCAATAAGGCGCCTACGGCCGGGCTCTGGCCAGGACAGACCGACGAGGCAGAAATAGGGATTACCTACAAAGAATTAGATCAGATTCTCCTGGGAATTGAAAGCGGAAGGCCGAGGAAATTGCCTTTTAAAAAAATAGCTAAGATTCGCCGTAAAATATCCGAAGCTAAACATAAAAGGCAGCCGCCGGCGATATTCTATGCTTAGATAAAGATATATACACGCACAAGTGAGGGGGGCGCTAGGGATATGGAAAAACAAATAAACCAAGGCAGTATCCTGGTTATTGATGATGAATTAGTAATGTGCGAGCTCCTGCGGGATTTATTGAGTGACAGGGGCTATACAGTCAGCCATGCCCTTTCCGGAGAAGAAGGGGTAAAGGCATTTAAGAAGGGCAGCTTTAATCTGGTAATCACGGATTTAAAATTGCCGGATTTAAGCGGTATCCAGGTACTGGAGGCAATAAGGGGGGATGATCCGGATGCGGTTATTATTGTTATGACCGGGTATCCTTCTTTTGA
>JBDRHJ010000105.1:0-15926 GCA_043816835.1 Candidatus Omnitrophota bacterium | reverse complement strand
TTTCTATCGGATTAGCCGGATTATCTTCGGATATCGCAGGTGCTTCAGATTTGATTTTCAAGGCAGATGCGGCTTTGTATAATGCAAAACGCAAAGGAAAGAATCAGGTGAATATTGGCTAGTTTTTGATACAAGCTTGTGTGGATTTAGGCCCGGATTTAATCTATTCTCAGTAGTTTGTTAAAAATGGATTCACACAGATATTTTAGGATTCACACAGATTTTCCCCTGTCGATATCAGCGTGTATCCCTCTTTTATCTGCGTGTATCTTATAAGCATCGCATTAAATTATTGCATCCTTTTGCAAAATCATAAGTTACAACTTTAAAAATTACAAAAATTACTGAATTTTAACATGCTACGATACTGAAGAATTACCGCGTATAGGTTGTTATGTATTTTAACAAATCGCTTAAGAAATACCTGGATGATTTATCGGCAAAACTGCCTGCCCCGGGCGGCGGTTCGTCTGCGGCGTTGGTTGCGGCTAATGGGGCAGCATTGATCGGCATGGTGATAAATTTTACCCTTGGCAAGCCCAAATACCTGAAGTTTCAGGATGATTTATCGAAGCTGCTGTCGAGTTCAGAAAAGATAAGAAAGCGATTTTTACAATTAGTTGATTTAGATGTAGCGGCTTTTAAAAGTAAAGATATTAATAAAGCCCTGGGCGTTCCCTTAGAGTTGAGCAGGCTTTGTTATCAGGCAATAAGATTGTGCCCGCCTTTAGTAAAGAAGGGGAACAAAAATTTAATCAGCGATGTAGCGGTTGCCGCAATCCTGCTTGAGGCAGGATTTTCTAGTGCCTTATTTAATGTAAGGATTAACCTGAAATACCTGGGCAGCAAATCAAGGGCAGGCAAGATAAATAAGGAATTAAACAAAAAAAGAAATTATATAAAAAGGGTAAGGCAGGATTTGGAGGTTAAGATAAATGAAATTATTAGAGGGTAAACCGATTGCAGCAAGAATTAAAGAGGGTTTAAAGAAAGAAATCCAACAATTAAGCACAAAGCCGGTATTGGTAAGTATCCAGGTGGGGGATAATGCCGGTGCCGAGGCTTATGCCAAGTCGCAAAAAAAGACCGCAGATAATCTGGGCATAGAATATAGATTTCAGAAATTAAGCCAGGATACAAAAGAGGTGAAATTAATCAATGTCATAAAGGGATTAAATAATGATAATGCGGTAAACGGGATAATTCTGCAGATGCCTTTACCGCCGCATATTGATTATAAGAAGATGAGCAGTTTTATTTCGCCGCAAAAGGATATTGAGGGGGTTCATCCGGCTAATATGGGTAAAATTACCTTTGGCAAAGCAAAGATTTTGCCCTGTACCCCGGCAGCGGTAATGGAATTATTAAAGGAAACAGGAATTGATTTATACGGCAAGGAGATTGTAATTGTCGGGCATAGCGAGATTGTCGGCAAACCCCTGGCGCTTTTATTATTAGAGAAATTTGCAACCGTAACAGTTTGCCATATCGGGACATCGCAGGCAGGAAAATTAGAAGAGCACATAAAGCTGGCTGAGATTTTGATTGTTGCCGTAGGTAAGGCTGGCCTGATTAAGGGCGACTGGGTAAAGCCGGGGGCAATGGTTATTGATGTGGGTATAAACCGGGTTGACGGTAAGATTGTCGGGGATGTTGAATTTGACCAAGCAGCTAAGCGCGCTGATTGGATTACCCCGGTTCCCGGCGGTGTAGGCCCGCTTACCGTAACCATGTTAATGCGTAATTTAGTCGAAGCAGCAAAAAATAAATAAATCGTAAGGGGGAGAATTACCTTGTTTGGTTTACAGATAATTCGAAGGTATTCACACCAATTAACAACCGGTATTTCTTTTGGATTAACCTCAGGGGTAATCACTGCCCTGGGGATGATTGTGGGTTTGCATACTGCCACTTCCTCGAGATTAGCAGTGATTGCCGGGATTATTGTGATGTCAGTGGCTGACGGTTTAGCTGATGCCGCAGGGGTGCATCTGTGCGAAGAGTCGGAAGTAGAAAAGGGGAAATCCAAACACAGCGCCAAGGAAATCTGGATAACCACCTTTGTCACATTTATTTCTGTTGCGGGTTTTATTTTAACCTTTGCTGTCCCGGTTCTGATTTTTCCTTTGGAGATTGCTGTCCCGATTGCGATTGGCTGGGGAATGTCCCTTTTGGTTATCCTTAATTTTGCGATTGCGAGAATCAAAAAGGTAAGTGCAGTAAAGCTTATTTGCGAGCATATTCTGCTGGCCGTATTTATTATTATTGCTTCTTTTTACGTCGGTAATCTAATTGCCAGGTGGGTTAAATAAAATAAATCTGGCAATTTTTCTTCGCTCAGGGGCGATTTTTTCCCGCTTGAGCGGGAAACGCCAAAGGTCTTTCGGAGTTTCGGTGGCTGCGGAATCCTTCGACTTCGCTCAGGATGATTCGAAGGATGGTGAGCACAGTCGAACCACTCGCTCGTCGGGCTCACGCCCACGACGAGCTCAAACATCCTCGCCATCCGAACCTTTCCACGTTCGGATTCCCGAAACTCCTCAAGCTGCTTTGGCTAAAATCGCCATTCGCGCAAAAAACCGCCAGATTCATTTTGGCTTTATTTTTGAGTGAAGTGCATGAAAAAATTTCTAATTGTGCGTTCCACAATATTCCTTACAGAATACATAGTATGTAAAAAAAGGCTTTCTTAAGACTAAACTGAAATTAAACTTAGTTATTTACCAAGATAAGTTTGTATATATAGCGGTTGAATCGATGGGGGAAAACATAAATGACCTTTAAAGAAAAGCTTCAGGCAGGTAAATTTTTAGTGACTTCGGAAATCGGCCCCCCCAAGGGGATTGAAACCGAAGAATTGTTAAGGGATGCTGAAGCTATCCGCGGCCGCATAGATGCGATAAATGTTACTGATCTTCAAAGTTCGGTGATGCGTCTGGGTTCTTTGTCGGTGTGTTCACTCCTAAAGCAAAATGGCCTTGAGCCGATATTTCAGGTAACCTGCCGTGACCGCAACCGCCTAGCTTTACAGTCGGATATTTTATCCGCAGCCAGCCTTGGCATCGAAAATATTTTAATCTTAACCGGCGACCATACTACAATGGGGGACCATCCGCAGGCAAAGCCGGTATTTGACTTGGACTCGGTGCAGCTTCTTGGTGTGGTTAAGCAATTACAGGCAGGCCTGGATATGGTAGGCAATAAACTCGAAGGTAGGCCGCCAGGATTCTGCATGGGGGCAGTGGTTAATCCCGGGGCAGACCCGATAGAGCCGCAAATCATTAAGATGGAAAAAAAGATCACAGCCGGGGCAGAATTTTTTCAAACCCAGGCAGTTTATGATATTGAAATATTCGAGAATTTTTTGTCCAGGATTAAGCATTTAAAAACAACCATATTAGCGGGTATTGTTTTATTGAAGTCTGCGGGAATGGCAAAATATATGAATAAGAATGTTGCCGGCGTATCTGTTCCCGAGAATTTAATTGATGAAATGGATTCCGTGTCTAAAGAAGACCGGGTTAAGAAATCAGTTGAAATAGCGGCGCGCTTGATTGAGAAATTAAAACCAATGTGCCAAGGCATTCATATTATGTCGATTGGCTGGGACAGTAAGGTTCCTTTAGTTCTTGATGCCGCTAAATTATAAAGGGTTTCACAAGAAAATCGCTCCGCGATACCATAAATTAAAGAGGAATCCCGCGGGCCGCAAATTATAATATAGGGAGGAAAGATGGGTGACGCTAAGTCAAAATCAATAGACATTGCGAGTCAGGAATTAATTGAAAAGGCAAAGCTTGAGGGCGTGAAGGTTATCTGGGACCGTTATGAGGATATGCAGCCGCAATGCGGATTTGGGCAGCTGGGGATATGCTGCACGATTTGTAATATGGGCCCTTGCCGGATTGACCCGTTTGGTGAAGGGCCGCAAGTAGGCGTATGCGGTGCAAACGCAGACACAATTGCCGCAAGGAATCTTGCCCGCAAGGTTGCCGTAGGTGCCTCAGCCCATTCAGACCACGGCAGGGATGTGGCGCATACATTATTATTATTGGCAGAGGGCAAAGCCCATGACTATGGTATCGCAGATAGTGGTCGTTTAAAAGAATTGGCTGAGGAATTCGGCATAAATACTCAAAATAAGCCACAAGAGGTTATTGCCAAGGCGCTGGCTGAAAAAATGCTCGAAGAGTTCGGGCGTCAGGAAGGAAAGATTACCTTTATAAAGCGCGCACCCAAAAAGAGGCAGGAAATTTGGAAAAAATTAGGCATTATACCGCGTGGCATTGACCGAGAAGTTGTGGAATTACTGCATACCACGACAATGGGCGTTGATAATGATTATAAAAATATCATAAATAATAGCTTGCGTTGTGCATTATCTGACGGTTGGGGTGGTTCAATGGTTGCCACAGATTTACAGGATGCAATCCTGGGTTCGCCGCATCCTATACGAAGCAAGGTAAATTTAGGCGTGTTAAAAGAAGGTTTTGTTAATATTGTTGTTCACGGCCATGAGCCGGTATTATCCGAAATGGCAGTAAAGGCAGCCGAAGATCCGGAATTATTAAAATTAGCCAAAGAAAAAGGCGCCCAAGGCATAAATTTGGCAGGGATCTGTTGTACCGCGAATGAGGTATTAATGCGCCACGGTATACCGGTAGCAGGGAATTTCCTGCAGCAGGAATTAGCGATTCTTACCGGCGCAGTTGAGGTAATGATGGTGGATGTGCAGTGTATTATGCCGTCATTAAAAGAAATTACTGCATGTTTTCACACAAAACTTATTACCACAAGCCCCAAGGCAAAGTTTCCCGGCGTAACCCACATTGAATTCCAGACCAAAAATGCATATGAGGTTGCCAAGAAGATTGTAAAGCTGGGAATCGAAAACTTTGTTAATAGAAATAAGGACCGCGTCAATATCCCTAAGCAGGAAATGGATTTGGTTGCCGGTTTTACCAAGGATAATGTGTTTCAGATTCTGGGTGGTAAATATAGGGCGACTTATCAGCCTTTAAATGACGCAATTATTAACGGCCGCCTGCGTGGATTAGCAGGGGTAGTAGGGTGTAATAATCCTAAGTATAAACATGATTATTTCCACACTACCCTAGTAAGGGAATTAATTAAAAAGGATGTTTTGGTTTTACAGACCGGCTGTTCGGCAATTGCCTGCGCAAAGCAGGGGCTTTTAATCCCTGAGGCCAAGCAATATGCCGGAAAGGGGTTGCAGGAAATTTGCGAAGCAGTAGGCATTCCTCCGGTTTTGCATCTGGGCTCTTGTGTTGACAACAGCCGGATTTTAACCGCTGCTTCTCAGGTAATTGCGCAGGGCGGGTTAGGAGAAGATTTGGCGGATATACCCGCAGCCGGGGCAGCGCCCGAATGGATGTCTGAGAAGGCGATTACTATCGGCATGTATTTTGTGGCAAGCGGTGTTTTTACTGTTTTTGGCGCCGGCCCATTTGCTACAGCAGGAAGCGAGAATTTAACCGATTATCTATGTAAGGGCCTTGAAGAACAAGTAGGCGGAAAATTTGCCTTTTGTGATGACCCGTTTGAGATGGCTAAACTGATGATTGAGCATATTGATAAAAAAAGAGAGGCATTAAGGCTCAAGCCGGTAATGTATAAATAACCACACACTTACGTACCCCGTTAGATGCGTAAAGAGGTGTATGTGGAATGTAAGAAGATGCTACAGGCAAAAGCCTGTAGTCCTGCATGTAGGGTGGAGGATGAAGAAATTATATTACGACGTAAATAAGTGTTTAGGTTGTCATTCCTGCGAGATTACCTGCGCCTTAGCACATTCAGAGAGCGAAGATTTATTTAAGGCGCTTAAGGAAAAGGTTTTATCTTTACCGCGCAAAAAGGTTTACCAATCAGGGGATAAAAATTTTCCTATTTCCTGCCGTGATTGCCAGGAGCGCCCCTGCGTTGATGCTTGTATGGCAAATGCATTGACCTCTGATAAAGAAGGCGGTATGGTACTGCATGATCATGTTCGCTGTGTAGGATGCTGGATGTGTGTGATGGTTTGCCCATATGGCGCAATCCGGCCTAATTTAAAGAGTAAGATTGCTTTGCGCTGCGATAAATGCAAGGATAGAGATGAGCCGGCTTGTTTAAAGGGGTGCCCTACCGGCGCAATTATTTGGCAGGAGGCAGGAGATTGAAGAAGTTTTTCATTGCAGCAACAAAACAGAATGACGGCAAAACCACGGTTGCTTTGGGGTTAATTTTTAATTTCAAGGACAGGTTTAAAAAAATCGGTTTTATCAAACCAATCGGCCAGCGTTATTTAGAAGAAGAAGGCGAAAAGGTAGACGAAGATTCAATCTTAATTGAAAGGTCCTTTGAATCCCGGGGCGTAAAGTGCGTATTAAAAGATATGAGCCCGATTGCTGTGGAAAAGGGTTTTACCGAGCAATACATTCGTAACCCTGACAGGGAAAAGTTAACCACGCGAATTAATAAATCATTTTCCCGGGTAGCCGCGGATAAAGACCTTGTGGTTATTGAAGGGACCGGGCATGCCGCAGTAGGTTCGGTGTTTGATCATTCCAATGCCTTTGTTGCTAAAACATTAGGGGCAAAGGTCATCCTTGTTTCTTCCGGAGGAATTGGCAGGCCGATTGATGAAATTATTTTAAATAAATCACTTTTTGAAAAAGAGGGTGTCCAGCTCCTGGGGGTAATTATTAATAAGGTTTTGCCGGAAAAGTTCCCGAAGGTGAACAGATTAATCAGGAAAGGCCTGGCAAGGAAGGGCATTGATGTCCTCGGGGTTATTCCTTACCTGCCGCTTTTATCCTATCCTTCAATCGAGCAAATCGTGGAGGAATCAAATTTTAAGTTTTTTTCCGGTAAAGAGGGCGCGAATAATTTAGTCAAAAAAATAGTCGTTGGCGCAATGACGCCGCATAACGCATTAAATTATCTTGTTGACCGGGTATTATTGATTACGCCGGGAGACCGCGAGGACATGATTTTGGCTTCCCTGGGTTGTTATTTTACTAAATCCTTTAAAGGGATTAATATCTCAGGTATTGTCTTAACCGGCAACCTTCTTCCACATAAGACGATTCTCGATATGCTCGCACAGTCCAAGATACCCGTGCTTTTGGCTAAGGCAGACACCTATACGGTTGCTTCTCGTATTAATGACCTGATGGTAAAGATAAGGCCTCAAGACAAGAAGAAGATCGAATCAGTGGAAAAGATGATAAAGAAACACGTTGAGCTGGATAAGCTTTTTGATAGGTTGTAATGCTTTTATTGTCAAGGAATGTTTTTGGGTGGATTAATTGGATTTAGGCATGAATATAACGATTTTCTGCGGAGGGTTTAGATGAAAAATTTTCTCATTATCGGTAATTCCGCGGCAGGGATATCAGCTGCCGAGGCAATCCGCAAAAAAGATAAGCATAGCAAAATTACCTTGATCTCTGATGAGGATTACAGCTCCTATTGCCGCTGTCTTATCTCCTATTTTTTAGCGGGGGATATTTCAGAAGAAAAATTAGTTTACCGGCCGGAAGCATTCTACAAAGATAATAATCTTGATTTAATTATTAATAAGAAGGTAATTAAGGTAGAACCGAAAAAAAACAGGGTTGTGCTTGAAGATAAAACCCCCATAGGCTACGACGCCCTGCTTATTGCTACCGGCGCTTCTTCTAAACTTCCGCCTGACTTAAAAGGGGTTAAGAAAAGAGGGGTATTCGGATTCAGGACAATAAAAGAAGCAAAGGAGATTTCCGCTTTAGCCCCGGTTTCTTCATCCAGCTGTATATTGGGCGGCGGTTTAATCGGCCTTAAGGCTGCTTACGGCCTTTGGAAACGAAAGCAGGAATTAAAGGTAATCGTAAAATCAAAATATATCCTTTCTCAGATGATTGATCAAGCGGCTGCGGATTTATTTATGAAGCGTTTCAATGAGGCAGGCATTGAGGTTATCACCGGCCGGGATATTGTCGAGGTTTTGGGTAACGGGGATTTAAAGGCAGTGAAGCTGGATAGCGGAAAGGTTCTTGCTTGTTCAATCCTTGTTATCGGTAAAGGGGTTCGCCCGAATATAGATTTAATTAAGGATACACAGATTAAGACCGACAAAGGGATTTTAGTTGACGAATACATGAAGACAGATATTCCTAATATATTCGCTGCCGGTGATGTGATCCAGGGTTTTGATCTTGCTTACAAGAATAGCGCGGTTAATGCCCTTTGGCCAAACGCGATTGAACAAGGAAGGATAGCAGGCTTGAATATGGTTAAGCAAGAGGTTGAATATAAGGGTTCAATGACCATGAATTCGGTTGAATTTTTTGATCTGCCGGTTATTTCTATGGGGATAACCCGGGCAAACGGCCCGGAATTTCAAGAATTGGTTTTCTCTGACCCCAAAAGCAATGTTTATAAAAAATTTGTCTTATCAAATAATCGCCTCCTCGGGATGATTGCTGTGGGTAAGGTAGCGAATGCGGGGGTTTTTCTGCGGCTGATAAAAGAGGGAATAGATATATCTTCACTAAAGGATGATTTGATTTGTGATACCTTTAGTTATGCTAAGGTGCTTGATTTAATTAAGCAAAAAGATGAGGTTTTTATCAGGTGATTCTGTAGGCTTTTAATTATTCATAGAAGGAGGAGTTTTTATGTCTAAGATTGTTGCTGCGTCGGTTATACGGGGCGCAAAAAAAATTGTTAAAGAGGCAGAAGATTTTTTGGATAAGGCAGTCAGGGAAAAAAAGGAGGCGCAAAAAATAGGTTTTCCCGAAACAGCTTTTTATCTACCCATGGCTTATGCCTTGTTAGAGGCTAAGATAGAAACATTAAAAGACGCGCGGGTAATATTAGGGCATGCCAAGTCTTTATTGCCGGTTGAGCCTACGCCGGGTGTATGGTTGCCTTACTTGGGGGATGCCCTTGATGCAGGCATTGCTACCCTTCTTGCCGAGGAAATAATTATGGCTTTGCGTTATCTTTATAATCAGGAACCCCAGAAGGATTGTAACGGATTTTTTACTGATACGGTTATGCGTTCTTTGGGGATTCAGCTTGTTGATGGCCGCATGCCTGGCTTTGCGGCAATTCTCGGGGCAGCCCCGGATAATCAGACGGCGGTTGATATTGTGCGGCAGCTGCAAGAGAGGAATATCCTTATTTTTGTCGGTTCAAATACTGGCGGGCGTTCGATAATCGATCAATTAATTGAAGAAGATGTGCAGATGGGGTGGGATAATTATATCGTTCCTTACGGCAGGGATACAATTTCAGCTATTTATCCTTTACATTGGGCAATCCGTTCAGCGCTTACCTTTGGCGGATTAAAAGCAGGCCAGGCCAAGAAGTGTTTGCTTTATACAAAAGAAAGGGTTTTTGCTTTTGGGTTAGCATTAGGCGAGGTTGATGATTTAAAGTATGCTACGGGCGCCGGGGCAATTAATATGGGTTTTCCGATAATTGCCGATACCCGGATTCCGGAAATTAAACCTTCCGGAATAACTACTTATGAGGCTTTAGTCAGTGAGCTTGACCACAAGAAGATTGTTGCGCGCGCTATGGAGGTAAGGGGGGTTAAGGTTGCGGTTAATCAGATTCCCCTGCCGATTCCTTATGCAGCGGCATTCGAGGGGGAGCGCGTAAGAAAAGAGCAGTTGTATGTAGAATTTGGGAGCAAGGCTTCTTCGGCCTTTGAATATGTTAAGACAGAAGATTCCCAGAGAGTTGAAGACGGCAAGGTTGAAATTATCGGCCCGGATATCGACCAATTGGAAAAGGACAAGAAATCAATGGTCCTGGCAATTATTGTTGAGGTTGCCGGGCGTAAAATGCAGAAAGATTTTGAGCCGGTTTTAGAGCGCCAGATACACCGCTATGTAAATTATGCCATGGGCATAATGCATGTCGGGCAACGCGACATGAGCTGGATAAGGATAAGCCAGGATGCTTATTCCAAGGGTTTTCGCCTTAAGCATATCGGCATAATTCTGCATGCAATGCTTCATAAGGAATACGGCGTAATTGTTGATAAGGTTCAGGTAAAATTATATACAAAAGAACCGGATGTGAAAAAATTACTAACTCAAGCCAAAGAGGCATATGACGAGCGCGATGAGCGTATTAGCGGAATGACTGATGAAAGCGTGGATACATTTTATTCTTGTCTCTTGTGTCAGTCGTTTGCCCCGAATCACGCTTGCATTATTACCCCTGAACGCCTTGGGCTTTGCGGTGCTTATTCTTGGTTGGATGCCAAGGCTTGTTATGAGATTATCCCCACCGGCCCGAACCAGCCGATAACAAAAGGGCAAATCCTTGATCTTAAACTCGGCCAGTGGAAGAATGTTAATGATTTTATATATGAGAAATCAAATAAGAGCATAAGCGCAGTAAGTATGTATTCGTTGATGGAATCCCCTCAATCAAGCTGCGGATGTTTTGAATGTATTACCGCGATTATTCCCGAGGCCAATGGATTTATGATTGTGCATCGTGATTATGCGGGCATGACCCCAAGTGGCATGACCTTTACGACATTGGCCGGATCAGTAGGGGGAGGGGTTCAAACCCCGGGATTTTTGGGAATCGGCAAGCTTTATATCTTGAGCAAGAAGTTCATCACTGCCGAGGGGGGGCTAGCGCGTATTGTTTGGATGCCTGCGGAATTAAAAGAGGCCTTAGGCGAAAAATTAAAACAACGCTGCAAGGAAATTAATCAACCGGACTTTTTTGAAAAGATTGCCGATGAGACGCAAGTTACGACTTCCGAACAGCTTCTGGATTTTTTGGCTAAGGCAGGGCATCCGGCATTAAATTTACCGCCCTTATTATAAGTTTGGAGATTATATTAATCTGGGAAGTTTTTTCTTGACTTTTTATCCTTTTTCTTGTATCCTAAACACAAAATGACAAAAGTACAGAAAAAAAGCAGCGTCTTTATAGCCTTATATATTTGTTTTTTTTTACCTTCTTTTATTTCTGCAGATGAATTATCACTCCTTCAAAAGCAAGCCAGGATTTATCGCACTCAAGGATTAGAACTTCAGAAGCAAGGGCGTATGGAAGCCGCGATAATTTATTATCAGAAGGCGATAAAGCTAGACCCTAATTATGTTGCCGCTTATAATGACCTGGGCATTATCTATGAGGTAAAGGGATGGCCGGATAGGGCAGAAGAAATTTATCTGGCAGCGTTAAGGATAGACCCGAATTACCTTAATATCTATTCAAACCTGGCGATGTTTTATGAACAAAAAAAGGACTTTGCCCGCGCGGTATCTTTTTGGAAGAAGCGAATAGAATTAGGGGCAGCAGATGACCCTTGGGTAGAAAAGGCAAAACAGCGGTTAAGGGTCCTCGTCCAGTTTGAGCCTGAGCTTCAAGAAGAGTTTCTGCGGCAGGAGGCAGCTAAATTATCCAAAGATATAGAGAGTAAAAAGAAAATTGAAAGATTAGGAGAGTTAGCTGAGGTTGAAAAGCTTACCCGCGATGCCAAGACGGCATTTGAAAGCGAAGATTACGAGAAATCCCTTAGCAGTATTAATCTTGCCTTAATTGTTTTTCCTCAGGATAAAGCATTACTCGCATTTCAGGATAAAATATCGCTTAAAATCAAAGAACGGGCGCGGAGATTGAAAGAACAGGAAAGGCAGAGCCGTTTTGATGAAGCAAAGGCGTTATATAAGAACGAGAATTATCAGAAGGCGATTGATAGCGTTAATCTTGCCTTAACTGTTTTTCCTCAAGATAAGGAATTGCTCATGTTTCGGGAGAAAATATCAGATAGCATCAAAGAGCGGGCAGAAATGCTAAGGGCCAAGGAAAGGCAGAGCCGTTTTGATGAAGCAAAGGTGTTATATAAGGACGAGAATTATCAGAAGGCCCTTGATAGCGTTAATCTTGCTTTAACTATTTTTCCTCAAGATAAGGAATTGCTCGCGTTTCGGGAGAAGATATCGGATAGCATCAAAGAGCGGGGAGAAATGCTAAGGGCCGAGGAAAGGCAAGGCCGGATTGATGAGGCAAAGGCGCTCTATCAGGATAAAAATTATGAGAAGGCCCTTGATAGCGTTAATATTAGCTTAACTGCTTTTCCTAACGACGAGGAACTCTTTGCCCTCAGGAATAGAATATACGCTAAAATCGAAGAGCAAAAGCTAAGGTTAAAGGAAGAGCAAAAGAAGGATTACTTCGTGGTTACCGAGGAGGCATTTCAGAACGGCGAATACGAAAAGGCATTAAATAGCGTTAACGTTGCCTTAATCGTTTTTCCGCAGGACGTGGAATTAATTGATTTTAGGAAGAAGATTAAAAACCGGATATACAATAAACTGGAAGAACAGGAGTTAAAGTTAAAAGAAGAGGAAAAGAGAACCTATTTTAGGGAGGCAAAGGAATTATTTCAAAACGGCGAATACGAAAAGGCATTAAATAGCATTAATGTTATCTTAAATACCTTTCCGGATGACAAGGAATTAATTTCCTTTAAAGACAGGATTAAAAACCGGCTATATAATAAATTGGAAGAAGAGGAGTTGAGAATAAAGCAAGAAGAAAGAATAACTTATTTTAGCGAAGCAAAGAAGCTGTTCCAAACAGGGGAATATGAGCAGGCGTTAAACAGCGTCAATATTGCTTTAACTAGCTTCCCTCAGGATGAAGAGCTGCTTAGTTTTAAGGATAGGATTACGAGCCGGATATACGCTAAATTAGAAGAGGAAGAGCGAAGGGTAAGGGAAGAAGAGCGAAAGCTCCGGTTTGACGAAGTAAAAAGGCTCTATGAAAATGCGGAATACGAAAAGGCGCTTTACAGCCTTAATCTCGCCATATTCATGGATCCGGAAAGCAAAAATATCCTGGCAGAGCTAAAAAATGAGATCGCCGATAAATTAGAGGAGAAGCAAAGGAAAGCCCGTATTGTCGAAATGCAGACTTATTTCCAAAATATAGTGAATTACTACGAGCAGGACAATCTTCAGGAAGCAGAGCGTGAACTTGATAAGATAGCCACGATAGTTACCTCAAGCCAGAAGGATAATTGATTTTCCAGCCGTATTTTTCAATGCCTTTAAATAAATTTCAACCAAATTAGAGACTAAGGGCTTACTTGATGATAATAGCGGTGTAAAATCAGCAATAACGATTGCCTAGCTATAGCAGCTGATAATAACCCTCGATAAGCATCAGTAACCAGCGATATAACCGCCGAGATGGACAAACCCCGATTATGCCTGATTGACGCCAATGCTTTTTGCTATCGTGCTTACTATGCGGTAAAGGGGTTAAGCACTTCATTCGGACAGCCGACTAATGCCATCTTTGGATTTGTAAATTTTTTAAATAAAATTTTAAAACAACAAAAGGCACAATATTTAGCAGCTTGTTTTGATGTATCACGCGATACCTTCCGCCGGCAGGAGTTTCCCGAATATAAAGCCCAGAGGCCCCCGATGCCGGAAGGCTTAACCAGCCAGATACCAATCATAAAAGAGATAATCGAGGCTTACGGTATTGCCATATATGAACAGGCTGGTTTTGAGGCAGATGATTTGATTGCCAGTCTGGCTAAGCGGGCAGTCGCTAAAGGGTTAGATGTTGTGATTATTAGTTCGGATAAGGACATTTTACAGTTAGTGGATGAGCATACAATAGTTTTCAATCCTTATAAGGACAAGGGGACAATCTATAATTTAGAGAAGGTTAAACAGTCTTACGGCATCAATTCAAACCAGATAATTGATTTTATTTCGCTTGCCGGCGATAGCGCGGATAATATACCTCAAGTTTCCGGCATAGGGGATAAAACCGCGGCCAGGCTTATACAGCGTTTTAAATCCGTAGATACAATGCTTGCTAATCTAGATAAGGTAGAGCCGGAGAAATTGCGTAACACCCTGTCTGAAAGCACTGAAAAGATTTTATTGAATCGCAGTATTGTTAAATTAAGAGAGGATATTGATTTGGAATTTGATTTAGATGAATTAAAATCCAGGGAAGCTGATTACCCGGTTTTATACAACATATTTAAGCGCTTAGAGTTTAAGAGCCTGCTTCGCAGTTTGCCTGGCCTTAAGCTTTGCCAGGGCGCTACTGTTGAAGCTGCTGCCGGGGGTATTTGTTTTAATCAGGCAAAAGCAATATCGGAATTCCAGGATACAGGTGAATTGATTGTGGTTTATCTTAATCAGCGATTGGCGCTGTTGGCTCTAGAAAAAAGGCTTTTTATCGAATTGCCAGGGAAAAATCTCGATAATCAGGTTTTGGATTTGTTGGCAAACCCTGATATAAAAAAAACCGGCCATAATCTTAAAGATTTAAAACTAAGATTATCTAAACAAAATGCGAAGCTGGAGGGTTTATATTTTGATACAATGATTGCCGCGTATTTATTAAATTCTTCGCGTTCCGGATACAGCCTGGCTGATTTGGCCTGGGATAGTTTTAAGGATGTTTTTGACGAAGCTAATGCCCGGGCAGATGCAGTTTGTAGCTTAATATTTAATTTAAAAGGGGTTTTAGAAAAGGGGCTGGTAGGGGAGGGGTTGGATTCGCTCTTTTATAAATTAGAGATGCCTTTGGTGAATGTCCTTGCTGATATGGAATTAACTGGCGTGGCACTGGATTTAGAATTTCTTAAATCCCTATCCCGCAAAGTTGAAGAACAGCTTATTGGGTTGATCGAAAGAATCTATGGATTATCAGGCAGGCAATTTAATATCAATTCCCCTAAGCAATTAAGCAATATTTTGTTTGATCTATTAAAATTGCCAATTCAAAAAAAGACCAAAACCGGGCCTTCAACAAATGAAGAAGTGCTTAATATCCTTGCCCAAAAGCACCCCTTGCCTAAGCTTTTGCTTGAGTATCGTAAACTGACAAAGATAAAATCTACCTATATTGATGCCTTTCCGGCTTTAGTAGATCCCCAGACTTTGCGTATCCATGCATCGTTTAATCAAACCGGCACACAAACCGGAAGGTTAAGTTCAGCTAATCCTAATTTACAGAATCTTCCTGCAAGGGGTGAAATCGGCCGCCAGATCAGGAAGGCAATAGTTGTTCCTTGCCCAGGATATTATCTTTTGTCATTTGATTATTCGCAGATAGAGTTAAGGATTTTGGCGCATTTATCCGGGGATTCCCAGCTAATCGAGGCTTTTGTTAATAACCAGGATATCCATGTTGCCACCGCTTCTTTAATTTATGGTTTGGACCAAAAGGATATTGATGATCAGATGCGTGAGGTAGCAAAAAGAATTAATTTCGGGATTGTTTATGGCTTAAGTAGTTTTGGCTTAAGCCGTGATTTGGGTATTTCGCAGGAGGCAGCAGCCAGTTTTATTGATGCTTATTTCTTAAGGTATTCTAAGGTTAAGGATTATATCCAGGATCAAATCAAGAAGGCAAAAAATGACGGTTATGTTGTGACAATATTGGGGCGAAGAAGATACATTCCTGAGATTAACAGTAAAAATGCCGGGATTCGCCAATTTGCCGAAAGGCAGGCAATAAATACGCCGGTTCAGGGATCAGCCGCCGACCTTATTAAAAAGGCAATGATTGATATCCATTGCCGATTATCGGATTCAGGCCTTGAATCAAAACTCATTTTGCAGATTCATGATGAGCTTGTTTTCCAAACCCCTGAATCGGAATCGGATAAACTGGTTGAATTAGTCCGTCAGAAGATGGAGGGATGTTTTACTTTTAAGGTTCCCCTGCGGGTAGTGGTTAAGAAGGGTAAGAATTGGTTAGAGATGCAAGAGGTTAAATGAGTTTTTATAAAGAGGAAAGGGAGGTGTAATGATGAAGGTAGTAATCTGTGCTTCAGAAGTAGTTCCTTTTGCTAAAACCGGCGGCTTAGCAGATGTAGCGGGGGCTTTGCCTTTGGAATTGGAGAAGCTTAAGCAGGAAGT
>JBDRHJ010000104.1:0-2007 GCA_043816835.1 Candidatus Omnitrophota bacterium | reverse complement strand
TTAAAAACCGGCGCACCCTTCTTGGATTTTGCCGATGGCGACAAATAAGCTTCCTCAATAAAGGAATTCCAACTATTACAATCCGGACACCTGCCTAACCATTTTGGCGTCTGATACCCGCAACTTTGGCAATTAAATACTGTCTTACTTCGCATATTACTCCACACTCTTACGAGTGTAGTATCCATTCCCCACCCGCCCCGTTAGATAGCTACGCATCTAACGGGGCACGTAAGTGTGGGGTTATCGTTTCTTCTTTTATTTAGTTTTCCAAAACAGCTTCCATGGATTACGCCGTATATCACGTACTAATCCCTCTAACTCCAGGTATAACGTATCATCATAAAGCAGCCTGCCAATTGTTCCCTCCCTTGCCTGACGCAAGTCGCTAATCAAGCCCTCTAACTCAATATATAATTCATCTTCGTTGAGCAGCTTGCCGATTGTCCCTTTTCCTGCTTTAGCCTCATTGATAATTACCCGCAAATCTTCGGTAATTGACTGCACCTCATCAACCCAATCCTGTATTAAGGTTGGTTCGGTGCCGATCAAAGTCCCGCCCGGCTTTAAGAATGATTCATATTGCGAAGCGGGAATTATCTCAATATATTTCTCGCCCAATAACCCTAAGGTACTTATGTAAACCTGGGAATTTTCCGGTATAGCCAAGGATCTTTTTATCCAGGCAACAATCTCAATAAACGTATTTTTTGTCTCAGGATCTTTAATAATATTAATACGGCTAACCGCGCCTACGTCCAAGCCGGAAAATCTTACCGGCGAACCGGGTTTAACCCCCGAAATATTATTAAAGACAAACTTCAGCTGATATCCGGAACCGTAATTCTTCAAATTGCTGATCTTTAAGATAAGCACGATAAAAATGACCAGCGCTACAAAAACAAATATACCAACCTTTAATTCTGTTTTAGATTTATCCATTTATTATTCTCCCTCGGTTATCGGACCGGCAGAAAGGCCGTTAATAAACTGGTGCACTACCGAATCAGTGGTATCGCGAATCTCTGCGGATAAGCCAGAAGCAATGATTTTACCCTGATAAAGCATGGCAATCCGGTCTGCAATCTTATAGGCACTTTTCATATCATGGGTAACCGCAATTGAGGTTATTCTTAATTTATCATGCAAACTCTTAATTAATTCATTAATGATATCTGCGGTAATCGGATCAACGCCGGTTGTCGGCTCATCATAAATGATAATCTCCGGCTTTATGCAAATCGCGCGGGCCAAGGCTACGCGCTTCTTCATGCCCCCGCTTAATTCTGCCGGCATAAGTTTTTCGATTCTTGAAAGCCCGACCATTGCCAATGATTCGCGCACCCGGCGCGAAACCTCATGCCTGGGCAAACGCTGATGCTCAAGCAAGGCAAACCCGACATTATCTTCAACGCTTAAAGAATCAAAAAGCGCGCTGGACTGAAAAACCATCCCCATCCTGAGCCGCAACAAATTAAGGCTCTTTTCATCAATCGCGTTAATATCCTGATTATCAATTAATATCTTGCCCTTATCGGGCTTTATAACGCCGATGATATGTTTTAATAATATAGATTTACCGCATCCTGAACGCCCGATAATTACGGTAGTCTTTCCCTTTTCGATATTAAGCGACAGGTCATTAAGGACCTTATGGCTATTAAAAGATTTGTAAATATTTCTGATTTCAATCATAAATGAGTACACCCCGCCCTTTTGGCGACAATAAACTATTTTTTACACGTTTCTTTAAGTGTCCGATCGTACTGCCGTGATGTTTCAGCTTCATCTACCGATCAAAAGCATCTTTCTTACTTAAATACGATTCATAATAAACTACTCTTAGCGGTTTATGTTTACTCGTAGCAAATACTCTACCACTATTATGTTCTTTTAATCTTCGCTCTAAATCGTTAGTGCTGCCGATGTAAAGATATTTAAAATTTTCGCTTTGCAACATATATACAAAATGCATATTCATTTTCCATCTTTCCCCAAAAGGGCGGG
>JBDRHJ010000103.1:0-11442 GCA_043816835.1 Candidatus Omnitrophota bacterium | reverse complement strand
CTCCACAAAACCTACCACAGCCAAATCAACAATATTGGCATAGAGCTTGACTCCTTGTTTTTCCATTTTTACCCCCCCCAACCCAAAGAACTCAGTTGAGGGCGTTATCGCCTTAATTTCTTTGATTAGGTTTGCTGCGTGCAGGTCTCCCGATGCCTCTCCGGCAACAACCAGGATTTTATTTTTCATTGTTATTTCCTATGGGATTACAAGAAATTTCGCTGCGTTGATAGCTTTTAACACTGATACACACAGATTGGCCTCTTGACAATTCATTCCTGGATACACACAGACGTAGATTTTATCTGTGTTTATACAGAAACCCGTATCTGTGCCCGGAAATCGGCGTGAACCCCGTTAGAGAATTCTCTCTAACCCCGTTAGAAATTTTATTTCTAACGGGGTTCACGGTTGTCTAAATCTTTCCCACCACCGACTTCGTCGGTGACTTTCTCTAACGGGGTTTACTATACTCTAAAAAATAAATCCTTTTCCAGACTAAAATTTCCGGGTAATCATTTTCCTTAAGATATAAGTCAAATACTATAGATTCCCCAAATAAACATATTTTAATTTCTTGCGCGCGATTGCCTCTGCCCTTTTTAAGGTTGCCGGGGGTGTCGGGGGTAAATCCATTCTATAACAAGGAAAATAACGCGAGAAGTGCATTGGTATCTTAGGGCCCAAAAAATTCAAAACCCAATCAACAAGCATGATAAAATTTTCATCCTTATCGTTTAAACCGGGAATAACCAAATTGGTTAACTCAACATGACAAGCCCCGGAGGCGCGCTTAATTGTTGCCAAAACATTTTCCAGGTTGCCTTGACAAAATTTTCGATAAAATTCATTTTCCATAGACTTAAGGTCAATATTCATTGCGTCAATAAAGGGGATAATTTTATCAAGCGGCCGAGGATTAATATATCCGTTAGTAACCAAAACATTCTTAAGGCCCTCTTTCCTGGCTAAAATTGCCGTATCAAGAACAAATTCATACCAAACAAACGGCTCGTTATAAGTATAAGCAATCCCGAATGATTTGTATTGCTTTGCCTTTCTGATTATTTCCCCTGGACTTATCTCCTTAAGCGGGACATCACTCTTTTGAGAAATTGACCAGTTCTGACAAAAGGGGCAGGATAAATTACACCCTTTTGTACCGACGGAAAGGATATATTCCCCGGGATGAAAATGATAAAGCGGTTTTTTCTCAATCGGATCAAGGGCAAGTGAAGTAATTTGGCTATAAATAAGGCTGTAGAGTTTTCCTTTTTGGTTTTCACGCACGCGGCAAAAACCGCACTTACCGGGGAGAATTTTACAGGCATGCGGACAAAGATTGCATTTTACCTTGTGGTCAGAAAGGGGTTCATAAAATAACGCTTCTTTCACTGTTTTTTTAGAGTGTAATTTTAAGTTTTTTGAAATTCCATACCATAAAATTAAACCCGCATCCATTACTTTTGGAATCGCAATGGCTGCGGGTTAAAAAAGTCAGGCCGAGTTATTCGACTTTAATTGCTTCTACCGGACACTGCTGGGCAATTTCGGAAAGGTCGTGCTGGCTGCATTCTGAAGCCTGGACTTGGGCAATCCCTTCTGAGTCAACCTTGAACACCTCGACACACATTTGCTCACAAAGGCCGCAGCCGACACAGGTCGAAGCATCAACAGTTACCTTGCTCATATCTCGTTATCCTTTCTTGGAATTCGCTAATATTTTAACGTTCCGATAAATTCTCAAAACGCTCTTCGTGGTCTATTTCTTCGGCCAGAATATGCAAAAGCACCTGACTGGTATGAAAATCCTTGCCTTGTGCCTTTTTGGCGAGCTTATGATATGCCTCAATCGCACCTGCCTCTGATTCAGTGACCACGCGAATAATGCGGTTAATATCCGCGCTGTTTTTAGGCGGAAGCGTATAAGAAAAATTAGCGTGTTTTTCCAAATCCATCGGATTAGCTGTCGGCACATCGCCTAACTTGGTAATTAAATCCGCTAATTCACGAGCATGCTCTAACTCCTGCCTGGCAATATCTTCCAGGAGTTGACGCATAACCATATAGTATCTGCCGGAAGCGGTTTTTGCAATATACCAATACAGATAAAAAGCTAACCACTCGTCGCAATAAAGCTTATTCAGTTCCTTTACCAATTCCTTAAGATTCAAATCCGAAACTGACCTTGCGTGTTTACCCATTCTTTTCACCCCCTTCAATAAATTAAAATCTTATATTCAAATCACAAAAAATCAGCTATGAAAATTTTTGTGATTAGGTTATTGGGTTGTATTCATCTTAAGCTGTCAAATTATATTTCTTTATATTATTGTCGGCGATTTCCTGAATTTTCGCGAGCCCCGCGGGGTTATTAATTATATGCTTGAACCGGCGCTGGAGCTTCAGATACTCTACAACCGGCGTGGGCGTAATCTTGTGCACCCCGGTTAACTTGCCATTCTCATATTCGATTAAAGGATAAAGGCCGCTTGAAATAGCAAGCTTGGCGATTTGATAGGTTAGCTCCGGCGGATACGACCAACCCAGAGGGCAAGGAACATGAATTTGAAGATATTTAGGCCCTTTTATGCTTAATGCCTTTTTTACCTTTTTCTCTAAGGCGCGGGGAAATGCAACCGAAGCAGTAGCTACATAAGGGATCCCATGGGCATTAGCAATTTCAGGCATGGGTTTTTTTGAGCGGGGATTGCCAAAAGAATGCGTCCCCGAAGGGGATGTAGTGGTACTGGCACCATAAGGGGTTGAGCCACTGCGTTGAATTCCCGTATTTTCATAAGCCTCGTTATCATAGCAGATTGATAACACATCATGGCCCCTCTCCCACATTCCTGACAATGCCTGCATGCCGATATCAACTGTGCCGCCGTCCCCTGCCTGGCAGATAACAGAAATCTTATCCTTTTTGCCTTGAAATATCAGTGCTGCTTCAATACCGGAAGCAACTGCTGCTGAATTCTCAAAAAGGGAATGAATCCAGGGAACCCCCCATGCGGATTCCGGATATTTTGTCGAGAAAACCTCAAGGCATCCGGTACTGTTGGCAATAATCGTATTTTCCCCGGCTGCCTCAATAACTAAACGCGCAGCAATTGATTGGCCGCAACCGGCACAAGCAGTATGCCCTGAAGCAAATAAGGATTTTTTTTGAGTTTCGCTCATAATTTATCTTGCAATAATTCTGGTTTTAAATCAATGAATTCCCCGGAAATTTCCCTCTGGTTTAACTTACGGAATATTTCTTTAATGCTTTCCCGGGTAATATCGCGGCCCCCCAGCCCGGCAACAAAGCCGCTGATTACCTTGGGCGCCTTTTTCTTGCCAAAGAATGAAGCCCGGACTTCACAAGTTAAAGGAGAAAATGAACCCAGGGATAAGGCGCGGTCTATAACCGCAACCTTTGGAATGCCCTTTAAGGCATTATAAATTTCCTGATAAGGAAAAGGACGCATAACTGAAATTTTAAGCAAGCCGACTTTTTTGCCCTTTTCCCTTAGTTCATCCACTATATCCTTAATTGTTCCGCAAACCGAACCCATTGCTACAATTACCTTTTCTGCGTCTTCCATGCGGTATTTTTCTACAAATCCATAATTACGCCCAAAAAGCGAAGAAAAATTTCCCAATAACTGAGGAAGCAGTTTAAGTATTTCTTTATATGTTTCTTCAATCGCAAAACGCGTCTCCATATAATAATCAGGGTCGGTTAAAAATCCTAATGTCATGGGATTGTTAACATCTAATTTATAAGGGGCCTGATACGGGGGAAGGAATTTGTTTAATTTTTCTGCCTCAGGCATATCTACGGTTTCAATCCCGTGGGTCAATATATAACCGTCAATACATACCATTGCCGGAAGCATAATATCCTTATTTTCAGCAAGGCGGTAAGCAATCATATGCAAATCCACGGCTTCCTGGATATTCTCGGCATAAAACTGAATCCATCCGCTGTCACGTAAAGACACCGAATCCTGCTGGTCATTCCAGATGCTGATTGGGGCTGACAATGCGCGGTTAGCACAAGTAAGCACAATCGGAAGGCGCATCCCGGCAATGTTAAATAAAACCTCAGCCATCAGGAGCAACCCCTGAGAACTGGTAGCAGTATAAACGCGCACCCCGGTTGCTGAAGCGCCTAATACCAGGGATGCTGCCGAATGCTCGCTTTCAACATTGATAAACTGGGAATTAATCTTTCCGTCAGCAACCAGCTGAGCCAACCCCTCAACAATATGCGTCTGAGGGGTAATCGGATAAGCAGAAATAACCCCCGGATTACATAAACCGATAATTTTAGCTATCGCTTGTGAGCCTTCTAAGAATTCTTTCATTATTCTTCTGAAACCATTTCAATGTCCTGCTTTGGACAAATCACCGCACAATTACCGCAGCCTTTACAATAATCATAATCGCAATCAAAGGTGTTCTTTTCAGCGCCCTCAATGCACCCTTCCGGGCAAATCAAAACGCACAACCTACAGGCAATACAATTAACCTTTAAAAACTTCGGCTTTTTCTCTGTACGCCAAGAACCGGTTTTGTTTTTTCGGCTTGTGCCGGGTTTAGCAATTATTGGCCCAAACATTATACGAATCCTTGACATCGATGATGTCAAGGATGAGTTAACCCAGCACTAATTTTCCTAATTTAAATTTGGAGCTTAAAATTAGTACTGGTTAAGTTCAATCAAACGGCTTACCTTCACTTTTGTTCGGTAAGTCGTGATCTCACTTATCCTTAATAATATACTCAAATCCCCGCTTAACTGCTTCCAGATTCCCCTGCTGAATTTTACCGCTAAAACGTACCTTTATTGCCTTTTGAATAGTCTCTAAATCTATCTCGCCGGTAGCAGCAGCATAAGCACCTAAAAGTGCGGTATTACCTAATGGGCGGCCGATTGTTTCCTGGGCAATCTTATTTGCCGGCACCACATATATCTTTTGCTTTAATTTTGCTTTGGGTATCTGAATCCCCTCACGTTGATTAATTACCGCAATCCCATTTTCGCTAAGCCCGATTAAACAATTAACGCTGCGCATAAGGGTTGAATCCACTATAATCACAAAATCAGGCTCATAAATCTGGCTCCTCATGCGTACAGGTTTATTATCTACCCTTACAAAGGCATTCATCGGGGCACCCATACGGGCTGCGCCAAAATGAGGAAAGGCATAAGCATACATGCCTTTAATAAAATAGGCCTCGCCTAAAATCCGGGCAGTAGTGATTGCCCCTTGACCGGCTCGTGCATGAATACGAATTTCTTTCATTAGTTATCCTTGATAAATCCACACCCGTTCGACCAGGCTATTATTGCTTACCATGGGGAAATAAGGAAGGGAAATACAGCTTCTCCTCAAAAATGCCTCACTATAATACAGGGTTTACCCTGTATTGTCAATTATTTTTTTTTATGAATACGAGGATTTTTTAAAGGCTTGGGATAATTGCCCACTATCATAACGCCAATAATATGAATGAGTTATGAATAAATCTATCCGCATTATTAACCATAAAAATTATCGAAAATCAAGTAATTAATTAAGGTAAGGCTAAGCTTAATTATTCTGCCTGGAGGCTTAAAGACAGCTCAGTTAAACATTTAAATATCAACTCTACCTTGCCGGGATCCAGGGTCCCTAAGCCGCAAGAAGGGGTTAAAATCATTCCCCGCTCAAGCAAGTCCCGCCCTATTCCCTTCTTAACCAATGAATCCATGCCTGTATTCAGTCTGCGAAGCAAATCAACAGCCTTTGCCTGAGAATCAAATGAATCAGTAGGCACAATCCCCCAGGCAAGCATACCCCCCCGCTTAAAAAAACCAAGCAGTTCTTCTGCATAAAGAAGAACCCGGTCAAGAAAATTAAATGCATCAAAATTGATAATGTCGATATATGGAACATCGGTAAATACCGACCAATCCGTATTGCCGCAGCAATGAACCCCGACTAAGCAATTAGGCGACTTAATCTTTTTCGTAAATTCGGTTAAGCCACCAACAACATCTTCGCGGTTTATCGAAGTAAATCCTGAGCCAAGGCAGGTAAGGTAGGGTTCGTCGAAAAACATAATCATCGGCTTGCCGAACTTTGAAAATAAGTCTATCTGCCAGCGCGCCTTCATTGCCAAGCCCTCCTGTGCGGCCTGAAAAAAAACAGAATTATGTAACATTGCCTTGCCTGTATTGTCATTGATGCTTGCGGCAAAGGTAAAAGGCCCGGTCACTTGCCCTTTAATAAATTCAATCCGGTTTATATCTTCTTTTTCCAGCCGGTAAAGGAACTGCCATAAGCCGTCAGCAAATTCAGAGCTTATTTTAAAATATTCTTTATCATCGGCAATAATGCGCTCGTAGAATTGCCCCAGCTCTTCTTCCTGCATTGAAGCATCAAAGGATAAACCATTTTCGCTTAAACGAAGGCAGGGTAACCCCTGGCTAAACTGGGCAAGCATGCCTTCGCGCATATCCTTTCTGGGCAGTTGCGGCCAAAAAGGAATCTCGGGCATATGCTTAAATATTAAATCTAATGCCCTGTCCGCATCCTTAAATGGCAAACTGCCGATTCCTGTAACCAATCCCTTTATATCCATTTTAGTTTTTAATCGCTGTTTTGTTTAGGGTATTACTCGGATAAAATACGCTTATAGTCATCATACGGAAAATAGTGGTTATAAAATACAACCTTCCCGCTTTTATTAATCAAGATAAACAAAGGAACGCCATCTAATGCGTAAGAATAGGAAACCCGGCCATCTAAATCCAGTAAAATCGGAAAAAGCACAGGGTTCATTCTTAAATACCAGGCAACCATTTCCCGGTGCTCCCCTGCATTTATTGCCAGGAGTTCAATATTCCCGCGAATAAAATCAGGATAAATCTGATTTAACCTGGGCAGCTCCGCCCGACAAGTCTTGCACCCGACAGTCCAAAACATCAAAATAACCGCCTTCTTATCCTTAAATCCCGAAAGCATTATTTGTTTTCCGGAAAGGCTATTAAGGCTAAAATCAATTGCCGGTACAGAAACCCGCGTATCCTGGGCATAGGCTATCCCGCCCCTAAGCGGTAAGTTTAAAGAAAACCCCGGCAGGGTAAGAAAGATTATGCCGGAAACAAGAAAATAAATACCGGTAATAATTAATACCACTGCGCAGATTTTTTTCATAATCTCCATCCAGCGCCCTGATTTCGGCAAAGAGGTTAAAAACGAACTGAATGTGCCGATTAAAATAAGCAAGAGCCCCATGCCATAAGCAAAGCTAAATAAAAGAAACCCCCCGTAAATAAAGTTTCTTTTTGCCGCAACAAATGCCAGAATTGAACCTAAAACCGGCACCGTACAAGAGGCAGTTATTAATCCCGAAGTAATGCCGAGAATAAAACAGGATAAATAGGTTCCCCGCTGTTTAAGCATTAAGGGTTTACGGCCGGATAGCCCAAGCCCCCAGCCAGCCCAAAGAGCAAAACCAAAGAAAATAATAATTAGCCCGATGATAACCCGGACCAAAGGCAAACCGCTGAACCGGCCGAAGATCGAACCGGTTAATACCGCAGCTAAGCCGAGAATCGTATAAGTTACGCTAATTCCGCTGACATAGATTAAGCTTAAGCCAAACCCTTTTAACTTGGAATTAGCGCTGCTTGCCCCGATATAAGCCACGGTTATCGGTAATAAGGGATAAACGCAAGGGGTAAAACTCACCAAGACCCCGCCGAAAAATGCCCATAAAAAATCAAGAGGACTACCCGACAGATTCATTAATCCAGTTTAGATAATCTTTATTGCCGTCTATAATCGGAATAGCAATAATTTCAGGCACCTGGTAACTATGCCGGGATTTTACCCCCCGGATAATCTTTGGCATTAATGATTTCTTTGATTTGGCAACCAATAACAATTCGCCCGATGAATCAATCTTCCCCTGCCACCAGAAAACAGACTCAATCTTATCAATAATGTTAACGCAGGCAACTAATTTTTGCCCAACCAGATAACCGGCAATCCCCTTAGCTTCCTTCTTATTAGCGCAAGTAATAAAAATAATAATATTCATAATCCTAGCTGTGTAAGCAAACAACCAATCGTGCGACACGCTCACCAAGGCGTACGCATTGCTTAAGCGCCCGCGCATCCGGACTGCCAACTGCTACCGGGCCATAATGATCGCCTTGCGGGTCACCCTGAACAACCATCCCGTGAATAAGCATTGCATTTATAATATCAATAATCGTGGTTTCGTTTCCGCCCCCGATATTACCGCTGGATGAAAATGCCGCCCCCACCTTTGTGTCCAGTCTCCCATGAAATTTCACTGATTCATCGAACAGTTTTTTTATTTCTGCTGCCATTGTGCCGTAGTAAACCGGTGAACCAATAATTATTCCGTCATAATCCAATAGATCCCTGGGGCCTACTTGATCAACGCTCTTTATTTCAACCGGAAGCGATTCCTTTTTAACCCCCTCGGCAATTTCCTTAGCCATCTTTTTGGTATTACCTGTGCGCGAATAATAAATAATCAGAACCTTTGACACTGAATACCTCCTTTAGGATTGTATTTTTAAACAGCGCCCTGTTCTTTGGCGGTCTTATATGCATCAAAAATACTCCAGATGCCTAAAATACAAATAAAAATTAACCCCAGGGAAAAAAGCAAAAAGCCAAAAAATAATTGCCCCGAAGATATAATCCTGTTGATTAGCCAAAAACCGATTAAAGCTGCGCCGATAATAAAAGTGAGCATACTCAGGCAAGAAAGCAAAATTGCAAATAGCCCTTTTTTAATCTGCCCGTTGTAAATCTGTCCGAGGCCGGTAAAAATAAAAGATAATACTGCCGCTGTTCCGGGATTAGCCTTATTTAGCCCCATGCTTATACCCCCCACAACTTAAGATTATACCTAATTTAGTCTTATAATAAATACTCTTTTTTTATCCTCTTGATGCTTCTAAAAATATTGCTTTAAACACCCAGGCATATTATTGCTAAATCCCTGATAAGTTCGGCAACCTTCCTGCGGTTGGAAATAGATGAATTCCGGCATCGATAATCCTGTAAGGGCAATTTTTTTCCCGGGCAAAACTGGCAATCTCATTCTCCTGGGCATATGCGAAAGGGCGAATAATCATTAATAAACCGTCGAATAATTCCTGCTTCGGCGACATTGTTGAAATTTCACCGTTAAAAAACAAATTCAAAAGCACGGTCTGAATAATATCATCTTTATGATCGCCTAATGCCACCTTATTGCATTTATATTCTTCGGCAGCGGCAAAGAGCGCCTTTCGCCTGTTCCAGAAACACCAAAAACAAGAATCACGGCGTGCCGGCTTAAGGGAGCTTGGGGGTTTGCCGCAAGACGAAAGATCCAGTTTTTTTATTACATATTTATAGCCTGATTTTTTAAAATATCCCTGAAGCGCCTTTGTGTTTTTTAAAGAATGCCCCATATCAACATGCACTGCCAAAAGCTCGTACCTTACCGGGCAAAATGCCTGCCGCTGGCGTAAAATATGCAAGAGGCTTAAGCTATCCTTGCCCCCGGAAACCTTGAACCGCTTTTCCGGTCGCCCTCACAAAACATCCCATAATCGGTAATTGCCCGGCCGACTTTTTTAGAAAGATAAAATTCGCTGCCTTTCAGTTTCATCGAAGAAAGATTACGCGCAGGATTATATCCGCCCAGAATAAACTAACCAATGCTGCCAGGGACAAAAACGGCCCGTAAGGCAGGGCGTGTTGCTTTTTTACAAGCAGGTTTACCACCCCGAGGGTTACGCCAAAAAAAGGGGCAAGAAAAAAAACAAGTATTGCGCTCTTATAACCCAGGAATGCCCCAATCATTGCCAGGAGCTTTACATCCCCTCCCCCATTGATTCGGTTTCCCCGTCAAGCGGGCCTTTTTTAAGCATTTTAAAATAGACTAAATCAAAGGTTTTACCGGTAAGATAAATAATCCCGCCGCCGATAATAATACCGAGCAAGGAATCACGGATGAATATATAATTAAAAGAAACGGGCGATAAACTCAATCCCTTAAATCCGCTTAAAAGAAAACCAACAACTATCCCGCCTAAAGATATTTGATCGGGAATAATCCGGTGGTCAAAATCAACAAAAGTCGCGACAATTAAGCCGCAAACAAAAATCGTATAAAAAACAAAATTAAATCCTAGGCCATATTTAATATAAAAGAGTAAAAACACCCCGGCAGTAATAAGCTCAACCAAAAAATAACGAACGGGAATAAAATTTTTACAAGAGCGGCATCTTGCCCCTAAAATCAGGTAGCTGACTAAAGGGATATTATCATACCAGGGGATTTTTTTCTTGCACTGAGGGCAAAAGGAACGCGGTTTAACTATTGATTGCCCCAAAGGCATCCTGTATATGCAGACATTTAAAAAACTGCCGATCAGGGAGCCAAAAATAAAAACAAACGCCCTGGGTATAATCATTTCTTAATTGCCCCCTCTAATGCCTGCCGCATTATTTCAACCGGCGCGTCTTTTTCTGTCCAAAGTCCAAAAGCCTCTACCCCTTGGTATAAAAGCATACCCAAACCATTTGCCCTAGGTATCCCTATTGACTCGGCATCTTTGATTAACTGTGTTTTTCGATTATAAACTAAATCATAAACCGATAATCCTTTATGAAGCAATTTTTTATCAATTACCGAGCCATCACCCTGATTCATGCCTACAGAAGAAGCATTAACTAATAACTGGCATTTTTTAATAACTTCCGGTATTTGTTCACGGTTAATAAATTCCAGCTTATCCATAATCTGCTGAACCTGTGAAAATTGTTTTTTTGCAGAATTAACTGCTTCTGCGCTTGAATCATATACATAAATTCTCTTAACCTTTTGATCCCTCCAGCGTAAAGCGGCAATAACTGCCCTGCCTGCGCCGCCGCATCCAATAACAAACACATCTTTATTAATCGTCTTAAAATTTAAGTCATTATCCAATGATTTTATAAAACCCTTAGCATCAGTATTAAAATAACTTAATTCATGATTATCAGCTTTCTTTACTGTATTAACAGCCCCGGAAACCAACACATAATACAAAAGTTCTTTTATCCAAACTGTGTTTTTATCATAAGGAAATTCCGCTTCTAAGATTTCCTTTGCCCTTACTTTATGCGGGATGGTTATATTAAAACCTGATATGTCTTTTAGAGAGAATCCGGTTTCTGCGGCCGGCTTATTATTCAATAAAAAATCCTCTAATTCCTCCGGCTTTACCGGAAATAATTTATATTCTGCGTTAATACCCAGATGCTTAAACGCCGCATTATGCATTAGAGGGGAAAGGCTATGTTTAACAGGATAGCCGATTAAACCGTAGATTTTTGGCGGGGGTTGAATCATATAATGAGACCACAATTTACGGAACGTTAGTGAACG
>JBDRHJ010000102.1:0-9014 GCA_043816835.1 Candidatus Omnitrophota bacterium | reverse complement strand
ATTAAAAGAAAACTTCCCGTAAAAATAAAAAGCCGGTAATGTGACGGTTGCCTTTCGGAAGCATGATCAGGATTCCCTGATTGAGAATCAGCAATTTCCTTTTTTATCTTTTTTATAAATTCTTCTGAGCCAAAAATCCCGCCGCGCTGCAGATTTTTATGCAATCTTTCCGCATCCTCACGGGTTAAATTATCAACAAACTCCATGTAGCCCTTATCTTTCAGGAAACCCAATGTTTCGGCTATTTCCTGTTCAAAATTAAAGTCCGTTAGAGGCACCTTGCTCTTCTCTTGCTGCTCTTTAGCCTCTAACGGGGTAAATTGCTTTCCTCTTTCAAGGTTTAAATAATCCCCATAACTGCTATGCGGGTAATCTTTAGCATTAGGAACCAAATTCAATCTTTTGGGATTAAGGTGCATATACGCGGTTAATTTGGTTAGATTGGGTGCTTTCTCTACTATTGCTGCCTTGAACCTTCCCCGGAAAAGATGGCCCTTTCGCTGATAGCGCCCATTGAAATATTTGGTATAGGCATTATTGAGATTGTGCATGAAACTTGAAACCTGTTCCCCTTCCCCCATCATTTCTAACAATAAATGCAGATGGCCGGGAAGTAGAACATAGGAAAATAGCCTCATCCCATACTGCTCTTGATATCTCTTAAGTAGCTCCAGGAACATCTCGTAATCCTTTCCGTCTTTAAAAATGTACTGGCTATGTATACTTTTACAAGTAATATAGTACAGAACCCCTTTTATATTTATCCTGGGCAACCTGGGCATTTTTTCTTTTTTTGCTTGTTTGCCTGGCACTTTCTGCCTTTTTTTCCTTTTGTGCCTGGCACTTTCCAGATTTTTAAAAAAAAACTCAGGCAAACTTACCTGAGTTTCATGTTGGAGTTTCGGCAGCCTGCCTTCCCAGCATTGCTGGGCGCACGGCTTTGCGTCCCCAAGTTACCCTGAGTTTGCCCCTTCGTTCTGCACTCCTACTTTTTCTAAGCAGAGTATAACACATATTTTTTAGTCTGTCAAGGGCGCCCCCCCTTTTGCTAAATAGGGCTCAAGAATACCTTAATTAAGAAAAAAAATATAATTATTGCGGCAAGGTCAATCTCGACGACAAAACTGCGCTTTCAAGCAAACCCAAGGTGAGCCGCCAAATAGTGACAGGCACATCTCACCTTGAGTTTCAAGAAAATTTCCTTCGGCGATGACATTTTAGCGATTTTCAGTGGTTAGGAAAGTGTTTTTCTTGCCCCCCCCCTGCTTTGTTTTCGACTTGTCCCTGCGTTTAGATCTGCATCAGCAAATCTGCAGGGAAGAAAACAAGGGGGGATGCTTTCCTACACCATTAAAAACTTTTATAATGCTACCGCTCTTTCAAGAAAATCGCTTCGCGATGACTTTACTGCGATTTTCGCAGTCCCCCCTGCTTTGTTTTCGACCTGTCCCTGCAGATTTGTATCCGCAAATCTGCAGGGAAGAAAACAAGGGGGGAATAAAGTTTTACCTGTGCCCGTAAGGGTATACTTTCCTATACCACAAGAAAATTCACTTCGCTGATAAGGCCCTTCCTTTCCCGCTGCCCAATAAATATTGTCTTCGGCGGGATCCCGTTCTGCGGAAAAAAGGTATAGGAAGGCCTATCCTTTAGGATAACTTTTAATACTGATACACACAGATTGGCCTCTTGACAATTCGTTTCTGGATACACACAAATGCAGATTTTATCTGTGTTCATCCAAAAAACCTTATCTTTTCCAGGAAATCTGTGTGAACCCCGTTAGAGAATTCTCTCTAACGGTTGTCTAAATCTTTCCCACCACCGACTTCGTCGGTGACTTTCTCTAACGGGGTGAATCTGTGTTTTTATAATTTCCTATACTCTTAAAAAATCATTTAACCTCTTGCATCTCTAACCAATTCTTACCCTTCTTAACCACTACCCGCAGGGGAACCTTAAAAGTAAACCCCGTTAGAGAACTTCGCCCCATAACGGAACTGCTTTCTCTAACCCCGTTAGAAATTTTATTTCTAATGGGGCTAACGTTTTGCTTTAAACTACCGTCAGCGTCTATATTTTTCCCACCACCGACTTTGTCGGTGGCTTTCTCTAACGGGGTAAATTTCATTAATCCGTCCTTTTTTGCCTTATCTTTAATTACCAAGAGAACCTCCACGGCTGATTATTTAATCCTGAAGGCGCCCATCTGGCTGCCTCCAGGAGTCGTTCTATATCCGTATCCTTAGGCAATTTCTTTGTGTATTTCCTGATAGAACGCCTGTGCTTTATAATATCCAATATATCACTCATCAATTTTCCGGGTTAATGAATTCTTGCAGCGGCAAGCTATACCGTAGAAATTAACATTGCGGCCTAAAACCCGGTTAGAGAACTTCGTTCTCTAACCGGGTAAAGTTTATTAATCTATTTTTTGGTTTTAAGTTCTGCTAATATTTGCTCAAGCGTATTAGCTATACGCGTTAACACGTTAATCTGCTCTTGTTGTTTTTGCTCCTGCTGCTTCTGTATTTCTTTTGCCTGGCCGGCTAATTTAGTCATATCACCAAGGTCTTTTAAATTAAACATTTCTAACTCCTTATACGGTATTAAATTGAGCAAATACTTTTTCGCACCTGCGCTTCCGGATAATATAGTACCCTTATTAACCAAATCTGTAAAGAAAAATCTGTTTGGGAGAACTAATCAAAGAGGGAAATTAATATTAAAACGACTTCTTACGACAAGCAAAAAACTATATTTTGGATGCTCGGCTCTCAATAAAACAACCTGCGATACCTAAATGTACCCTTGACATCAGGGATGTCAAGGGTTATCCGCCGACATACTTTGTTGCTTACCCATTCAGTAACATCCACCGAAGTATTTTTCTCCGCATTCACCCATGGACAAACCTATGATCTTCTGTGAAGACGGATAAAAGAAGATGGGCGGACATTTCTGTCCGCCCTTAAAATAAATATTATTTTTTAGCTTCTATTAATGCACAACTGCTATTGCATTTGATTCAACCAGCTGTTCCCCGCCAAAGAGATTAGTAACCTCCATGACAGTCATCGTATGTTGCGCATTAGGGAAATACTCTGATATGATTACCGGAAGCTCTTCAAACATCCAGTTACCGGCTGTCATAGGGCCAGCCTCAGGATCAACAAAGTTCTGAAGCATAACAACATCATCCATAGTTGCCCCATAATGCTCTAGCACTGCCTTGACGTTATCAAGCGTCTGACGCAGCTGAAAATCAAAATCCTTGCCAGTCATCATATCTGTCGCAGGATACCCCTGTTCATTAAGTTCTCTATCGTGCGACAACTGCCCGGAAACAAATATCATGTTGCCGACCTTAACACCCTGTGCATAAGAATAACCTGCTTCCCATGCCACACCAAAACCAAATGTTTCTGGCGCAAATGATGCCTTATAATCAGCAATTGCTTCATCCGCAACCCGTCGCATAGTAGTTTCACTGGTACAACCCGCAATAAATACAGTTAAAGCCAAAACAACAAATAATGCTGCTGTTCCTAGTGCATAACGTTTCATAGCGACACCCCTCCTTTCTCTCTTATTTTAATAACCATGCCTTGATCCGCATAGCTATAATGAAGTATATCCTAAAGCTCTATTTTCAGATTGTCAAGTGAAATTCTTAATATACCCATTCAAGCTAAAATCTATGCCTTCAGTACCTCCTGAATGTTTTGCCATAACTAAAAATACATTGACAACCTTGGGGTCAAATTGTAAACCAGCGCCTTGTTTGATTATATCTATCGCCTGATTTATTGCATATGCCTTGCGATAAGGGCGGTCAGAAATCAAGGCCTGAAATACATCTGCAATCGCAACAATACGCGCCCCCATAGGAATTTCTTGCTCCCTTAATCCGTTTGGATAACCGCGGCCATCCCATCTTTCATGATGATAAAGAATAAAAGGGATTATATTATGCAAAAATTGGATAGGCCTGATAATGTCTACGCCGATTTGCGGATGTTCCTTTATCTGCCTAAATTCCCATTTTGTAAGTTTGGAATTTTTAAGCAGGATTTTATCGCTTATTCCAATTTTACCCAAATCGTGCAATATCGAAGCGCGCCTGATAAGCTCTATCTCCTGTCTGGATAAATCCAATGCCCGGGCAATTTCTGTTGCATAACGAACAATCTTTTCTACGTGCTCCCCTGTATAGCGATCCCTTAATTTAATTGTGCCTGCAAACGCAAAAACTGCCTCAATTAATCCCTGATTCGCCTGTTTAGTAAGCTTTTCAAGCTTGCCCCTTAAGAATTTAACGTCAGCGGCCTCTTCTTTTTTCTCAAAATCAGAAGCCTTTTCCTTATTTAAGTCCAGAGAAGAATAAATACAGTTTCCCCCGTCACTCTTCACCTTGTCTAATATTTGATCAAGAAGCTTTATCGAATGCATTCCTTGGGCAAGGCTGTCTTCAGGATAGGAAACAACCCCTATACTTAGCTTAAGCTTAATCGCATGCTTTTTATTCCCAAAACTATATAAACCAACAACATCTAAAAGGCGCTGGGCAAGAATCAAAGCTGCTGCGCGATCAATTGCAAAAGAAATAATCACAAACTCTTCCCCGCCGAACCGGACAATAATATCATGCCGGCGCACTATATTTTTTAGCAACCTCGCCAACTGCTTCAACACTAAATCGCCAAATTGATGGCCGTAGACATCATTAACTGATTTAAAATAATCTACGTCCAGCATTATCACAGACAGCGGATGCCCGAGCCTTTTAGCACGGTAGAACTCTGCTTCAAGTGCCTCTTCAAGATAATGATGATTATAAAGCCCGGTATCAGGATCCTTTAAGGATAGTTGTCGTAATTTTCGGTTTGAATTTAGGAGTGCCTTATTTAAGAGTTGTAATTTGTTTTCTGCCTTTTTGCGTTGACTAATATCTTCCACGGTCTCAACTACGTAGACTACTTTTCCTTTCTCATTTTTTACAGGAACCGCATTTAGATTATATACCTTGCCATCAGCGCAAATATTTGTTTCGGAAGAATGGGTTGTTCCGGTTTTAAATGCCTTTATGGTAGGGCAATAATCACACACCTTTTTCCTGGGGGGAGAATAAAAAGACTGATAACAAAATGGCCTTTGCTTAATATTTATCTTGGGGAACCACTCCCTAAATGTTTTATTCAGCCAGATGATTTCCATCTGCGGGCTAATCATGGAAATCCCCATTACCACATTATCAAACATGTTCTGCGCTATTTGCTTGGTATATCTACGCGTTTTGCGGATTTTTTTCGGCCTGCCTGCGCGCATCTGGATAATTTTTGCTTTTTTAATTTTATTTTTTTCTTTCATATTGATAAAAAATAAAAGGCAGCCCCCTCTTTTTAAGAGGGCTGCCTTTTCAAGTTAATCTGCCTAAATATGGTTTCCGTCCATATTTTATAAATTATACTGCATCTGGTTATTTCAAGTATAACACATATCAGGCCATCTTTCAAAGCCCTTAGAAAAAAATGTTAAAATCGTAAAATAATGCTTTATATTCATAACTATAATAATATCAATTTGTTACAACAAAAAACTGCATTTACGCGCAACTAAAAATAGACTGCCGGATAACATCAATAAACCCCGTTAGCCCCGTTAGAAATTTTATTTCTAACGGGGCTAACGGCTTGCGCCGACTGTGGCTTTCTCTAACGGGGTAAACCTGAATAATATGCCAAAAACGAGGCCGACCTCGATTATTTCTAGATGCTTGGCCTCGCTGAGCGATTATCTCAACCCTTTTTAACCTTATTGCCCGGGAACCCTTGGAACCCCCTTAAGCGCTTCTTTAATCTTTGACTCGGGATAATCAAAATCTACCAGCTTCTTCCCTAAATACTGCTCATAGGCTGCCAGGTCAAAAAAACCATGCCCGCTGAATGCAATCACAATACATTTTTCTTCTTTAGTTTCTTTACACTTTAGCGCTTCATCAATCCCGGCTTTTACACAGTGCGCGGTTTCCGGGGCCGGCAGAATACCTTCGGTTTTCGCAAAAAGCACTGCTGCATCAAACACGGTATTCTGCTGATAGGCCCGCGCCTCAACCACGCCCTTATTAACTAAAAGGCAAAGCAGGGGTGCTGCCCCGTGATATCTTAAGCCACCGGCGTGAATACCTGGCGGAACAAAGGTATGGCCCAGGGTATACATTTTTAATAAAGGGGTCATCCCTGCTACGTCGCCATGGTCATATTGATAAGGCCCTTTAGTAAGCGTCGGGCAAGCAGTCGGTTCAACCGCAATCATTTGGATATTTTTACCCTTTAATTTATCCGCAACAAAAGGAAAACAAGCCCCGGCAAAATTACTGCCGCCGCCTACGCAACCGGTTAAGATATCCGGCTCCTCACCGGCAATTTTCAATTGTTTTTTCAACTCCAAGCCAACTATTGTTTGATGTAATAAAACGTGATTTAAAACACTGCCCAGCGAATATTTGGTATCCTCATGCATTGCCGCATCCTCAACTGCTTCAGAGATCGCAATACCAAGACTGCCTAAACAATCAGGGTCATTCTTTAGCACTGCCTGGCCGGACTTAGTAAGCTTACTCGGAGAAGCATGGACATTTGCCCCCCAAGTTTCCATTAAAATCCTGCGATAGGGCTTCTGCTCATAGGAAACCTTAACCATATAAACCGTGCACTCCAAATCAAAAAGATTGCAGCTAAAAGAAAGCGCGCTCCCCCATTGCCCGGCACCGGTTTCTGTGGATATACGCCTAACCCCCTCTTGTTTATTATAATATGCCTGCGCAACTGCGGTATTGGGCTTATGCGAACCCGGGGGAGAAACACTCTCATTCTTATAATAGATTCTTGCCGGGGTTCCTAATGCCTTTTCCAAGCGCCGCGCACGATGCAAAGGGCTTGGCCTCCATAAACGATAAATCTTTAAGATCTCATCCGGAATCTCAATCCATCTCTCCTGAGAAACCTCCTGCTTAATCAATTCCATAGGAAAAATCGGCGCAAGATCTTCAGGCCCCAGAGGAGAACCATCCGGCTTTAAGGGCGGGGGTAAAGGCTCAGGAAGATCAGGTTGAATATTATACCATTTATCAGGAAGCTCGCTTTCGCTTAAAATGATTTTATTTTCATCCGCCATTTTCCACTCTCCTTTTATGGATACTGCTTGATTAAAGATATACGGATATTTTTACGATTACCCCCCAAGAAAATCGTTTCGTGATACCATTTATGCGATTTTTCCAGTGGTATCGAATTTCGGTTTTTTGAAATTCCATACCATAAATAGTATCGAAAAATATAAGCGGTGTCAACCTAAAACAAGGCTAAAAGAAAATTACTTGCACAAAAATTTAACTTTACCCCGTTAGAGAAAGCCACCGATTTTAATCGGTAGTCATTATCTCTTAAAGCCGACGGTGGTTTAAGGCCACCATCAGCGCAAAGCGTTAGCCCCGTTAGAAATAAAATTTCTAACGGGGTTTACTTTCAACTTATCCCCTCAACCATTTTTCGCACCATCCTGGCTATTGAAAGCGAGCTCGTTAAACCCGGCGATTCAATGCCAATAAGGTTTATAATCCCCGGAAATCCGTTTTCAGATTCGCCTTTTATTAAAAAATCTCTAAAATCCTCTCCCGGGCCTTGAAGCTTTGGCCTTATACCTGCCATATCCGGCCCCACGTCCTCTAGATTAATAAACGGTAAGAACTTTCGAACGCTCTCATAAAAAACCTTGCCCTTAGATTCATTAACATCATAATTTATCTTGTCAACGTATTCATCATCCGGGCCTAAACGCAGGCCATTAGCCAAATCTAAGGTTGCATGTATCCCTAAACCTGCCCGGCCTTCCTTGGGAACCGGATATATTAATCGATTAATAAATCTTGCCTTGTTATTATGCACCCTGAAATAATCACCCTTACAGTACTTTAATTTATATTCACTCGTTTCTATGCCGGCCTTCTTTGCAATTTCCCCTGAATTTAGGCCGGCGGAATTAATAAAAAACCTTGTTGAATAACTAAAAGCCCCTTCCATTTTATCATCAACCGTAACCTTAAATCCCCCTTTAATTTTATCTACAGCCAAAAGCTCTGTATTATAAGCCACTGTTCCATTGCGGCCCTGGAATTCTGAAACCAAGGTCTTCATTAGCCCATGTGAATCCAAAATACCCGTTGATGGTGATATTATTGCTGACTCTGCGTTTATTGACGGTTCAAGCCTCTTTATATCGCTCCTAGAAAGAAGCCTTAAGTCATCTACCCCATTATCCAGCCCGTTCCTAAGAAGAGCCTCTAAGTCTTGAACTTCGCTATCATCAATCGCTACAATAAGCTTCTCAATCCTCTTATGGCTAATATTATTCTTCCGGCAATACTCATACAACATTTGCTTGCCTTCGATGCAGGTCTTTGTCTTCAAGGAATTTTTAGGATAATAAATTCCGGCGTGAATCACCTCGCTATTTCTTGAGCTTATTTCCTGCCCAAATGAAGAATTCTTTTCAATTACAATAATATCAGCATAAACCTTGGAAAGTTCTACTGCCACAGCTAGCCCAATAACGCCGGCTCCGATAATCGTAATTTCAACCTTATCCATGATTTTTCTTTCAAGAAAATCGCCTTCGGCGATGACTTTACTGCGATTTTCGCAGTCCCCCCTGCTTTGTTTTCGACCTGCCCCTGCGTTTAAATTTATATCAGCAAATCTGCAGGGAAGAAAACAAGGGGGGAATAAAGTTTTATACTTTCCTATACTTCAAACTCCAAGAAAATCGTTTTACGATAACTTCCCGCTTTTTTTGCCGATACTAATCCTTAACTATAGGCTTCGCCTTGGCCTCAATCAACCTAGCCACATGAATACTTATCTCATATAAAGCCAAAAGCGGGCCGGCCATCAAAAGCTGCGTAAAAACATCCGGGGGTGTTAAAATAGCAGCTGTAACAAATATACCTAAAACAG
>JBDRHJ010000101.1:0-4614 GCA_043816835.1 Candidatus Omnitrophota bacterium | reverse complement strand
GGCTCGTAATACTTGGTCTTTCTCGGGGTGTAGTCTTGCTTAATATAGTGGCCTTTGTAGCTATGGGGGTATTTATAATCCTTGCCCCGCCCTAACTTCTCTGCCCCGGGATAAGAGGCATCCTTAAGATGCTCGGGCACTTCTTGCAATTTTTGCTTTTCAATATCCTGATATGCTTTATCAATTGCTAAATAAGAAGCATTGGACTTAGGGGCGCAGGTAACATAAATTACTGCCTGGGCAAGGGGAATGCGCGCCTCAGGCATACCGACAAATTCCGAAATTTGTAAAGCCGCATTAGCTAAAACCAGGGCCAGGGGGTCGGCATTGCCGACATCCTCGGCTGCCAGGATGCAGATGCGCCGGGCAATAAAACGCGGGTCTTCCCCGGCATAAAGCATTTTTGCCATCCAGTATATTGCGCTATCCGGGTCTGAACCGCGCATTGATTTAATAAATGCCGAGGCAGTATCAAAATGCGCATCGCCGTCTTTATCATAAAGGACAATCTTTTTCTGGATTGATTCCTGGGCAACCTTTAAATCAAAATGAATAAACCCGTCGGGGGCAGGCGCCGAGGTTAAGGCCCCGATTTCCAGGGCATTTAAAGCCCGCCGGGCATCCCCGTCGCAAACACCAGCCAGAAAAGAGAGCGCCTTTTTCTGCGCCTTGATTTTTATATCTCCGAATCCGCGCTTCTTATTCTTTAAGGCTGAATTTAATATCTTTAATATATCTTCTTTACCCAGCGCCTTTAACTCCAGGAGCAATGAACGGGAAATCAGCGGGGAGACTATTGAGAAGAAGGGATTATTCACGGTTGCCCCAATCATGATAACATTTGCCTCTTCTACGTCCGGCATTAAAACATCCTGCTGCGCCTTGTTAAAACGGTGGATTTCATCAATAAACAAAATTGTTTTTTTGCCGGTTGTATTCTTGCGGTGCTTTGCCGCGGCAAGTTGTGTTCTTAACTCCTCGACATTGGAGGTGGTTGCGTTTAACCAGACAAAATGGGATTGGGTAACCTTTGAAATGCACCAGGCAAGCGAGGTTTTGCCGCAGCCCGGCGGTCCGTAAAATATTAAAGAGGTCAGGCGGTCTGAATCAATGGCGCGGGTTAAAATGCAGTCCTTACCTAAGATATGCTCCTGGCCGGCAAATTCACTTAGCTTCTCAGGCCTCAGGCGCACTGCTAAGGGCTTATCTTTACTGTTCTGCTGGGTGTTTTGCTGAAATAAATCCATAACCTATCTACTTAAGAAAAATCCCCGCACATGCCGTCGACTCCTGATGGCTGAACCGTATTTTTACAGGTAGGCGCCTCTTCTTATTGCCGCAGCACTAAGAAAGTACAGCGCCCTTAGATCGGTATTGGCTCACCATCATAGAGATCCCGACGAACACAGCAGGGATTTTTCATTGTCTAATCGTAATTTAAGTATAACATAACTGTTATAAAAAATCAAGATGCCCTGCTTGGAATTTATCCCGTAGGAAGCGCCATCATCGAGAAAACCATCACAAATAAGGCTACGGTTTCAATTATCCCCAACACCATGATGTAATTCCCGAAACCCTTGCCTGTCTCAGCCAAGGCATCGGCAGCACTCGCCCCTGCCTTACCTTGCATCCATGCGCTAAGCCCCATTGCTAACCCTGCTGCAGCCCCGAGAATCATCTGGTATTTATAGCTTTGGGGGTCTGCGGGAAGCCCGGCCTTGATTATCTGCCCTCTTAAAATCATCCCGTAAATTGTTTGGGTTAAAGGTGCCCCTACAAAAGCCAGCAAAATAAAGGGTGCTGCTTTATTACGGGAAAACACCTTTTTCCATGCCCCGATTGCCGCCATACCCGCTGCCCCTGTGCCTAATGCCGAACCACACGCAGCCAGCGCAAGTGAAAGATTCATATCGCCTAAACCAGAAACCATCATCCCCTCCTTGTTATCTTTAGTCTTATTCTTTAAACGGCCTGTATTCTACGCCTGACCACTGCATGCCTAAATGCGATGAAAACTCAAGCATGTTTAATCTTATGCCGTGCACAATAACCGCCATAAGGCCTAAGGCAATATTCAATCCATGCCCCAGGAAAATTATTAGCGCGGCAATAAACCCGCCCAAAATATTGTCAAATCCGATTCTTAACGCCATGCCGTTAAAACTACTTGCTACTGCCACCGAAGCATAGCCTACTGCAAATAATCTTACATAGGATATTAAATCAGAAAAGGAATTTATCAGCTTAAGCGGTAAATCAGCCAAGGCAGATAGAATCCCTTTTAATATATTTTTTTGGGGGCAGGAAAATAAAAGCACCAAACCGCAGCCGGCGTAAAGCATTGCCATGGTATATTCGGGCAAGGCATTTGTTAAAACAAGTTTACCGGCAACAAAAAATAATCCCCAGATAATCAATATCCACCCCAGCTGAGCCAGGGCGCGCAGGGAATTTATTATCCGCAAGGCAATCGTTGCGTGGGCTACGGTCAAATGCACTACGCCGATAAGAAAACAGAGTTGAATCATAAAAGATTGATTTCCGTCAATAAATGAATTTATCCGGTTAATAACAATGCCCCTAAAAAAGGGAAGCTGGGCTATTTTCTCAAAGCCAAACCATGTCCCGCTAAGCGCCCCCCAGATTATTGTGAAAAAGGCCAAAACATACATAAGTATAAACGGCTCAACCGGCAGGCGGGGTAGTTTTTTTCTTACCAAATAAGTAACCAGGCAAAATATTAATCCGTAACCGGCGTCCCCGATAAGCATGGCAAAAAACAAACTAAAAAATAAAAGAAAACTAAAACTTATGTCGTATTCTTTATATCCGGGCAGGGTTCCCATAAATTTAAACACCGGATCGATTATCCTGAGCCAGCGTGGATTTCTGATTAATGTAGGAACGTGGTTCGGATTTTCGGGATCCTGAATAAGATAAGCCCAGCTGTTTTTTTTTGCTAAATCAGCAAGCCGCCCGACATCCCCTGCAGGCATAAACCCCTCTAAAAAAGAAATCTCCCCGTCTTGGCGCATGCTTGATTTTACATTATTAAAATCCAGGGATTTGCCGAGGTAGCCAAGATAACTAAGCAAACTCGACCGGTGGGCTGCGCTTTTAATTAATAAATTATCCAGGAATATTAGTTTATCTTGAATTCCCTTAAGCTTTATCTTAAGCATTACCAGTTCCTCTTGGGGGATAACCGCCTCCTGGCAGTCAGGGGCATCTTCCTTATCAGAAAGAGAAACAACCGCGATATAATAATTATTGCCCTGCTTATTTATAACCTCGAGGATCCTTGTTTTTCGTAAATTTATTAATGCCTTTTTATCGCAAGTATAAAGCCTTATGTATACGCCTGCCTCGCGCAATTGTTTAAGGTTGTTTAAGGAAAAATCCCCCCAGTGGTCATACCAGGATATTTTTTCTTCAATATCACTTTTTTTTCTTAGACAGTCTTCCCTTTGATTACCAAAGGTAATTATCTGATCTATGCAAGAGGCAATGTCCTTGTTGTCCGATGAGCTTTGCTCTTTGCTCAAGATGTGGTATGCAGATATTATTGACAATGCCTTTTCTGTATCACGCAGGGCTTTTTCTAAATCATCGATTTGCGGACAAGACTGATTGCTTGTGCTCGTAACATGCATGACCCCCAGCCTTCTTAAGGCAAGCAGGGATTCCTCGCGGTACTTATCAAACACAATCAGGCTGATTTTTTTCATCGGCACAATCATACAGCCACCATCTCTCTTCTTTTTTCAAGCTTTGCTTTGGCGATTTTTCCCCTTACCACAGCAGCGGTTTGTAAATCCCCTAAATGAACCTGTATTACCCTTATATTTTCTATTGCCTCAGGGATTTTAACCTTCTCAAAAAGATTTACCCTTTGGGTCGTAACCCTTAACTCTTCCCGTAAAATCGCCTTTTGTTCTTTAAGAATTAACAGCTTCCCCGCAAGCGTGATTGATTCTTTTAAAACCTCTATTGCCTTGTCTACCCAAAGCGGGATTACGAAATAATCATAATCCGCCTCACTAAAATCCATACCCGTAAACAAGGGGATGTCTATGCCTGCGATATTGCCGGTATCGGTATTTATTTTATTAATCTTAATCAGGCTTCTTAAATCTACCTCCTCGGCAAATACATCCACCCATAAATAAATGCCCTTGCTGAAAATATCGATTTGTTCTTTTAGTATTTCAATAGAATTATCCGTCCGGCTAATCTCTATCTGCAGCTGCTGTTTTTTCAGGGTTAACATCGGCAGGTAGCGATTAAACCTCTTAAGGGAGTCCTTTTGTTTTTTTAACTCGCTCTTGGTGAGTTTTATCTTAGGCATCCCTTAAGTCCTTTATAATTTAATATCTAAAATCTTCCTAAGTTTACAAACAAACAATGCATTTATTTAATGTAAACTTAAGCTTTTTCTTTCTCTGTGAACCCTGCCTGCCGGCAGGCAGGTCTGTGGTGAAAATCACCTGAAAGTTATCGCGAAGCGATTTTCGTGCCGTAATTAGATACTGAATATTCGGTGTGTAAAAAAGAGGCTTCCCTTAGAGGCTATGGCTTTTGAGGCTTATCCGGCCAGAATCGCTTAATCAA
>JBDRHJ010000100.1:0-7802 GCA_043816835.1 Candidatus Omnitrophota bacterium | reverse complement strand
GGGGAACTTACAGCTGATATGGCTCATGAGTTAAATAAGCCCCTTATGGCTGTTTATGGGGGTTCTCAGCTTTGCTCAATATTAATAAAAGACATAAAGGATGAAAAGTTAAAGAAAAATCTCCAGATTATATTTGAGCAGACTCAGAAGGCAAAGGATATTATTCAGCGAGTGCTGACATTTTCAAAACCTAATAAAGGACAAACCAAGGAGCTTGATATTAACGACACCGTAGATTTTATCGCTCAATTGGTAGAAGATCAATATTCACTTGCCAATATCAAAATAATAAGGAATTATACGCCAAATCTTCCCAGGGTAACAATAGACCAAAGGCAGATAAGTGAAGTGTTTATGAACCTGATAAGGAATGCTTCCGAAGCCATGCCTAAAGGCGGCAGTATTGCCATATCTACCTCAAGGCAGGAAGACAATATTTATATAGATTTTAAGGATGCGGGAACCGGCATGTCAGAAGAAATCCTGCAGCAGATTTTTAATCCATTTTTTACAACAAAAAAGTTGGGGGCAGGGTTGGGGCTTTCAGTGTGTTATGGGGTTATTAAAGCGCACGGCGGCGAGTTAAAATATAAAAGTAAGCTTGATGAAGGCACGACCGCTACCGTAGTTTTGCCTGTCGGTGGCCAAAAATAGAATAAGGGTTTTTATGGTGTAGGAAAGTATATCCTTACGGGCACAAGTAAAACTTTCCTAACCACTGTAAATCACCTGTAAGTTATCGCAAAGTGATTTTCTTGGTTAATCAGGACATAAAGGAGGAAGGAGGGGGATATGAATAAAAGAAAATTTTTGCGGTTCCTTACGCCGCTAAAAGTAAAAGCAGGAAGCGATGATAAAGAAATGCAACTTGGGGTAATAAAAGATTTTTCCCGGGATGGATTGAGGGCGGTTTTTGACAATTTTGAATTTGAGCCTTATTCCAGCGTAGCCCTCAGAATTCAAAGCCCAAGCGCAGAGGGTTTTAATCGCGCAACTGCTGAGGTTAGATGGAAAAAGCTTGCTGAGGGGGGATGTGAAGTAGGATTGAAACTAACTGACTTTTTGCCCTCCCTAAAGGCAGAAATCCTAGACTACGGCTACGATAAGTGGCTGGAGGATACGGTTTACGCTGTCCAGGATTAAGCTAGTTTGCTTGGGTAAATACCGATCACTTTGAAAATAATAGGGTTATGCAGCACTTAATTCTGCTTATCGTGTGCGGCTATTAATACTTAACCTATTTTATTGCCACAGGTTACCCCAATTTTTAATATTCCCTCCTTATATACGAAGCACATTTTTCCGGTGATTGTTTCGTGAATTGAAAAAAGTCTTTGGTTTTTCAGGCTTTTCACGGTATAATTTATAAAAACATAACTAAAACAGGCGAGGTATGTTATGAAAAATTATCATTTTGATGCAGCTATTTTTGATTTAGACGGGGTTATCACAAAAACCGCCCTAGTCCATGTGCAGGCATGGAAAGAGGTTTTTGATGAATATTTACGTTTGAGGGAAAAACGTGATAATGAGCCATTCCGTGAGTTTACGCATGGCGTGGATTATCTTAAGTATGTTGACGGCAAACCCAGATATGACGGGGTAATCAGTTTTTTTGAATCAAGGGGTATTAAGATTCCCTATGGCAATCCGGACGATGCCCTGGATCAGGAAACTGTCTGCGGAATAGGAAACAAGAAAAACTTCAAATTTCTCGAAATTATGAAACGCGAGGGTGCCGAGGTTTATTCTTCAACCATTGATTTTATAAAAGAATTAAAAAAAGCCGGGATTGCAATCGGTATTATCTCGTCTTCGAAAAATTGTAAGTATATTCTTCATTCTGTCGGAATCGAGCATTTATTTCAGACGCGGGTTGACGGCGAGGTTTCCGTGCAGCTTGGCATTAGGGGCAAGCCGGAAGCGGATATTTTTGTTGTTGCGGCGCATAATTTAAAGACGATTCCCTCAAGGTCGGTTGTTGTTGAGGATGCGATTTCCGGAGTACAGGCAGGCAGAAGCGGCGGATTTGGATTAGTAATTGGATTAGCAAGAAAAGATAATGAAGACGCACTTATAGAAAATGGCGCGGATGTGGCAATGCCTGATATATCCGCGATAAATTTGGAGTGGGTTAAACAATGGTTTCTTAAGAAGCCTCAGGCATTATTTCAATTCTGGAATAAGGAGCCTGACATAAGCGGGCAACTGGGGGCAGGAAAGGGAAAGATAGTTATTAATCCGTCTTATTCGCATAGCGGTGCTTCGGTTTTCTTTGGTAAGAAAAAAACCGTTTTCTTCCTTGATTATGACGGCACATTAACGCCGATTGTTGACCGTCCCGAACTTGCGGTTATGTCCAAAGAGATGAAAGATGTTGTTTTGCGTTTATCCAAGAAATTTACCGTAGCTATTGTTAGTGGAAGGATGCGCGAGGATGTTGAAGGTATGGTTGGCATTAAAGGGCTTTTATATGCCGGTAGTCATGGGTTTGATATCTCCGCAGGGGCAATTTCTTTGATTGAACCGCGCGCTGAAGCGACAATAAAATTAGTTACCGAAGCAATCAAGCAGTTAAAGGCAGGGTTAAACGGAATTCCGGGGGTGTTAATCGAGGAGAAAAAATTCAGCGTAGCCGTACATTACCGCCTTGTTGATGAAAAACATTTATCCCGGATTAAGGCTTTGGTAGATAGCGTTATTCAGGATAATCATTCTCTTCGCTTGATGCAGGGTAAGAAGGTTTTTGAAATTCTACCGGCTATTGATTGGGATAAAGGCAAGGCTATAAAATGGATTATGCAGGCTTTAAAGATTTCCTGGTCTGATACTTCGGTAGTTTATATCGGTGATGATATAACCGATGAGGATGCTTTCAGGGCAGTGCGTACAATGGGTACCGGTATTTTAGTTACCAGTGAGCCCAAGGAATCTGCTGCTGATTTTTGGCTATCTTCACCTGCTGAAGTAGGAGAGTTATTTAAAAGGATTTTAGGGCGTTAGGAAGGTAAGAAGGCAGGCATGAAAAAGACCCCTTATACATGGAAGATTTTCTATAATAACTTTGAGCCGGAACAAGAGGGTTTAAGGGAAGTTGTTTGTACCCTGGGTAATGGTTATTTTGGAACAAGGGGCAACAATCCCGAATCGGTTGCTTCGGAAATTCATTACCCCGGAACTTATATTGCCGGGCTTTATAATAGGCTGACTACGCGCATTGCCGGCAGAAGGGTTGTTAATGAAGATTTTGTAAATTGCCCTAATTGGACTTTCTTGACTTTTCGACACGGTGAAGGTAAATGGTTTTGTCCGTCTACAAGCAAGGTTCATGAATATTATCAAGAGCTTGATATGCGGGGCGGTACGTTGAGCAGAAGGATTGTTTTTCGTGACTGGAAGGGCCAGAAGACTTTAATCGAAACCATGATGCTTGTCCATATGGGCAGCCCTCACATCGGGGCAGTCAAGTATGTTATTACCCCGAAAAATTATAATGGCTGGATTACGGTAGGATCAATGCTTGATGGCCTTGTGCTTAATACGGGGGTTGAGCGGTACAGAAAATTAAACTCTAAACACCTGGAACCCTGCGCGTTAGGCAGCTTTAGTAAAAGCGGTATATTCCTGTCAATGAAAACCAACCAATCAAAGATTGAAATTGCAGAAGCCTCCAAGATACGGATTATCGCCAACGGTAAAGAAAAGGATCCGTTTATTAAACAGCGCTTAAAGGGCAAGGAGATGATCGGGCAGGAGTTTAAAATTTTTGTCCATAAAAATAAATCCTATGAAATAGAAAAAATCGTTTCGATATATACTTCTCAAGACAACGGGGTTTCTAACCCCATTAAAGAGGCGATTAATTCGACAAAAAAGGCCCCTAAGTTTGCAGCGTTGCTTAAAACCCATAAAAAGGCGTGGGCGGAATTATGGGATAAGGTTGATATTCAGATTGAGGGCGATTCTTTTTCCCAAAAGATGCTTAGGCTTAATATGTTTCATTTACTGCAGTCTGCCTCGCTTCATAATATCAAGATAGATGCCGGATTACCTGCAAGGGGTTTGCACGGTGAAGCATACAGGGGGCATATTTTTTGGGATGGAATTTTTAGTTTGCCTTTTTATAATTTTCATATTCCGCAAATTTCAAAGGCATTACTTATGTACCGCTATAGGCGCCTTCTGCCGGCGCGGGAATATGCAAAGGCCAAGGGCTATATTGGTGCGATGTTTCCATGGCAGAGCGCTTCTTCAGGCAGGGAGGAAACGCAGATTTTGCATCTTAATCCCATGTCGGGTGAATGGGATCCGGACTACAGTTCCCTGCAGAGGCATGTTTCATTCGCTATTCTATATAATACCTGGCAATATTACAAAATAACCGGCGATTTTGATTTTCTTCTTCGTTACGGGGCGGAAATGATATTATCAATTGCCCAGTTTGCCGGCAGCCTTACAAAATACAGCCCCAAAGACGGGAAATTCCATACAAAAGGCATTATGGGGCCGGATGAATTTCATGAAGCCTGGCCCGGTTCATCTAAGCCCGGATTAAATGACAACGCATATACAAATTTTATGATTGTTTGGAGTTTATTGATTGCCAGGAAGGTTATTTGTCTTTTACCCGAAGCCGCCAGAAAGAAACTCTTGAATAAAATCGGAATTACGCAAAAGGAGCTAGATCTTTGGCATGAAATTACCCATAAGATGAATATTATTTTTAACAGCCGGGGTATTATATCTCAGTTTGAGGGCTATTTTAAATTAAAGGAATTAGACTGGGATAATTACCGGGCAAAATACAGAACTATCCAGCGGATGGACAGGATTTTAAAGGCCTTAGGTAAATCACCCGATGCTTATAAGGTTACAAAGCAGGCCGATGTTCTTATGATATTTTATCTTTTTCCTTTAATTGAGGTAACAGATTTATTCAGGCGGCTTGGCTATAGCTTTGACAGGAATAATTTGAAAAAGAACTACGAATATTATGCACAAAGAACCAGCCATGGCTCTACATTGAGCAAGGTTGTTCACTGTCTAGTAGCCCGGCAGCTTCAAATGCCGCAGGAGTCCTGGCAGTGGTTTATAGGGGTTCTGGAATCCGACTTCTATGATATTCAGGGCGGGACAACCCCGGAGGGTATCCATACCGGCGTGATGGGTGGTTCGATTGATATTGTTACACGAAGTTTTGCCGGTATCAATATACTTGATGGCCATATCAGGATCAGGCCGAATCTTCCCAAAAGCTGGCAAAAAATTAAATTAAAATTTCTTTATAAGGGAAAGCAAATATCTTTATCAATAACAAAGTCGCAGATTATTATTTTAATCAAGGGGCCGCGTACAAAATTTTTTAAGGTTCCCATTGAAATTAATGACCGGTTTCACCACTTGCCGTTAGGTAGGAGATCTAAAATTTCTCTGCGGAAAAGACACTATTAATAGCCTATCTTTTTGGTTTTTCACGTTGTAAAAGGTCTTTATATCCCCAGAAAAAAATCTATTATGCTTGCTATTTCTACTGCCTGGAATTCTGACCTGCATTTTGATATCCGCGGGATGCTTTCCCAGATACAGGAAACAGGTTTTGACGCCATCGAGATCGGGTGTAATTTTATTCCTGAAAGATTAGAGGAGCTTATTGCCTTGGTAAATACAATGAAGATTAAGGTGGTAAGTATGCATAATTTCTGCCCCTTGCCTCCGGAACCCAGGCCGCGAAGATATTTTACTGATTATTATCGCCTTTCTTCGTTAAATGAGCCAGAGCGAAGCAAGGCAGTAGAATATACAAAAAAGACGATTGATACTGCCTGTCTGGTTTCTTGTCGAGCAGTAGTTATTCATGCCGGTACGGTTGAAGTTAGGTTTGATCAGACAAGAGAGCTTTTTCGCCTATACGCAGAAGGTAAGTGCGGTTCAAAAAAATATCTACAGGCTAGAAACAGGATTTTAGCCTCTCGTGAGGCAGCAAAAAAGCGTCATTTGCAATCAGTGGCACGCAGTTTAGAGGAAGTGCTTGTTTATGCTAATTCCGCCGGCATTAAAATTGGGTTGGAGACGCGGTATTACCCTAATGAGATTCCGAACATTGAAGAAACAGAATATTTCTTGAAACTTTTTCATAATCAAGGCTTGGTTTATTGGCATGATGTCGGCCATGCTGAGGTTAACCAGAGATTTGGCATAGCTTCCCATGAGGAATACCTCCAGCGGTTTTCTAAATATATGGGGGGTATCCATATTCATGGAATTAAGGGCATAGATGATCATTTAGCACCGTTTGACGGCGATTTTAACCTTTCTAAAATAACCCCTTATTTGCGGGATGATTTAATTAGGGTAATTGAAACACACCCGCCGGCCACATCCCAACAGATAAAAGAGGCGATTAAGAGGTTAAGTTAAGACTATAAGCGATTTGATTGCTTTTTAGGTTAATTTTTGGTATAAATAAGGTTACTGATGATTCAGAATTTCTCATTTTAGTATCTTTTGGTGTTTAAACGACACATAAAAGGAGAAAGATATGCCAAATATAGAATTTGTTCAGATTACCTGGCTGCGGGCTTTTAAGGTTTGGTGGAGTTTGTTATGGCGGGGGGTAGTGTTTGGCATTTTAGCCGGCGGCGCCACGGGTTTTATTTTGGGAATTTTTATGGGATTGGCAAGGGTGGATTCGGAGACTATTAAATCTACTTGCGCGGTTGTCGCATATATCGTATCTGTTCCTGTGGGGATTATGGTAACTAAATTCGTACTTAAGAATCATTATTCAGATTTTAGAATCGCTTTAATAAAAGATAAGGATTAGAGATTATATAGCTGTTTGATATAATCTAGTTTATCGCTATTGTGCCTGTAGCTTAATTGGATAGAGCACCAGTCTACGGAACTGGGGGTTGCTGGTTCAAGTCCAGCCAGGCACACTGTTTTTATACAAATATAATATTTGTGCTGATTAGATGGGAAAGATAGACGAGATTTACATGTCCGAGGCCTTAAAAGAGGCAGCCAAAGCAATAGAGGAAGATGAGGTTCCGGTTGGCTGCGTGATTGTCCGGGACAGAAAAATCATTGCCCGCGGCTATAATCAGATAGAACGCCTGAAAGACCCCACCGCACATGCGGAGATGATTGCAATAACCTCCGCAGCAAATTATATCGGCAGCAAATGGTTGAGCAAGGTTTCGGTTTATGTTACAATCGAGCCGTGTTCGATGTGCGCCGGGGCATTTGTTTTAGCCAGGATAGGAAGATTAATTTATGGGGCAGATGACCCCAAAACAGGTGCTTGCGGGTCAGTAGTAAATATCATTAATAATAAAGGATTAAATCATCGAATCAAAGTAGAAAAAGGAATACTAGAGAAAGAATGCAGCCTTATTTTAAAGGAGTTCTTTAAAAAGAAAAGAAAGAAATAATATGGAGAGGTGCCGGAGCGGCTGAACGGAGTTGCCTGCTAAGCAATTGGCCCGGGTAACTGGGCCCCTGGGTTCAAATCCCAGCCTCTCCGCCATATATATTCCTACCATAAGCAGTATCTCGTCTCAAATCATAGTTTATACCATCTTATAGACGGTAGAGGTAATCTCTATCCGTCTTTTTTTATCCCTTCTCTTACCGTATCATTTCCTGAAATACACTTATTTCTGTCAAAATTCTGTCAAAATTTTTGTATGCCATTTCAAGGCATGAAGATGTCTCTGAAGTGGCTTTTTTATGTTTTTGGTTGTGCCCTAACGGAGGCGAACCCATGAAAAGAATGACTCCAGCGACAAACTTAATTCTAC
>JBDRHJ010000099.1:0-33486 GCA_043816835.1 Candidatus Omnitrophota bacterium | reverse complement strand
ATAAGAAAGTCGTAAGTTTTAAGTTATAGGTTGTAAGTTTGGAAACTTATGACTTAAGACTTAGGGCTTATGACTCTTAAACCCCGAGCGAAGCCGAGGGATTAGTTGTCAGAGAAAAGAAGCGAGTGACATAGGTTCTTGTTAGTTATTAGTTTTTAGTTGTTAGTTGTTAGAAAAAAAACCTAAAAGGGGAATTATTAAAGGGGAAAGACCGTTTCCCTTAAGATAGCAGCGAGTAGCCAGCAGTGAGGGATTAGGGAGTCGCGAGTGACAAGGTTTTTAGCAGTTATCCGCTGAAAGCGGATATATTTCAGCATTTTCCGAAGGCACTTACTGCTAAAAGCCTAAAAGGGAGTTTATTAAGAGGGAAAGTGCTTCGATTTCTCTCAGCATCCTTTGAAGCATCCTGAGCGAAGTCGAAGGAATTGTTTCCCTCTTAAGATTAACGTTTTTAATAAGAAGGAAGGGGTTGACAGCGACCGAGCAATAAGCGAGGGAGCGCCACAAGGGGAAACGCAGTTTCCCCTATGGGGAGTGAACGTCGAAAATTTCGAGATAAGGTTTGACATATCAACAAGTAAAATTTGTTTACTTGTCTCGCTACAATCATTAAGGTGAAAAGGCGGGATCCCGAAGTTAAGCTTCGAAGAGTAACTGCATTCGGGACAAGTCTTGAATAAAATCTAGTGAACGATGCTGGCGTAGCGCAATGGTAGCGCAAGTGATTTGTAATCACTAGGTTGGAGGTTCGATTCCTCTCGCCAGCTTTATGATTCGATAATGAAACTAATTCGTCATTCAAGCAAGAGGCTTCAGGATATTTACAATCGCGGCATTCCGAGAACCCGGCATTTAAAGGAAAAGGTCGAAAGGATTATCGATGATGTGCGCCTTCAAGGCGATGATGCGGTAATAAAATATACCCAAAAATTTGACCGGGTTAAGATTCCCGCGAAATCTTTGCGTGTTTCAGAGGCGGAAATATCCAGCGCCTATCAGAATATTGAGCCGGATTTTATTACGTCATTGAAGGTAATTATTGATAACATAACCCGTTTTTATCGCCGGCAAATAAAAAAATCCTGGAGACTAAAGGGTGCGGATGGGATGGTTATCGGTGAAAATTACCATCCTATTGACCGGGTTGGGATATATATCCCTTCGGGGCAGGCACCGTTGGTTTCTACGGTTTATATGACTGTGTTGCCGGCAAAGGTTGCCGGGGTTAAGCGGATTGTTTTAATTAGCCCACCGGATAAGAGCGGTAATGTGAATCCCCATATTTTGGTTGTTGCGAATTTGCTTAAGGTGGATGAGATTTATCGCGCCGGCGGCGCCCAGGCAATTGCTGCCCTGGCTTTTGGCACCAAGACTATTCCTAAGGTTGATAAGATTGTTGGGCCAGGCAATATTTATGTTACCGAAGCAAAACGGCAGGTTTTCGGTTTTGTTGATGTAGACATGTTAGCCGGCCCTACTGAGTTGGTGATTATTGCCAGCCGCTTTGCTGACCCGAAATTGATTATTGCTGACCTTAAAGCACAGCAGGAGCATGCTAAAGCCCAGGTTTTTTTGGTTACTAATTCTAAGGCCTTGGCACGCTATGTTAAGTCGCAGGTTGAGGGTGACGGCTATATTATATTAACCAAAAATTTGGATACGGCAGTAGAAGTGGTTAATTGTATCGCCCCGGAGCACTTAGAAATCCTTGTCAGGAATCCCGCAAGTATAGTTAAGAAAATAAGGAATGCAGGGGCGATATTCTTAGGGCCTTTTAGTCCGATAGCAGTAGGGGATTATCTTGCCGGCCCCAGCCACGTTTTGCCTACCGGCGGCAGCGCACGCTTTTTTTCCGGATTAAACCTGTCTGATTTTATTAAGAGTAATCACATTATTTATTATTCTAAGAAAGCGCTGGAGAAGGCAAGGAAGCCCTTAGATAAGATTGTTGGTATTGAAGGCTTAACCCAGCACGGGGAATCAGTTAAAGCAAGATTTTTATAATCAAATGAGGCCACGACTTAGCGAGCGACAGCGAAGCTAAGCCGTTTGGCCGAATTTGACCCAGCACTAATTTTTCTGATAATTCATAGCTCAAAATTAGTGCTGGGTCAAATTCGCACTTATCACTGAGCTTCACTTTGTTCGCTAAGTGATGTGCTCATTGAAGGAGTTAAAATGCCTAAATCTAAACCTGCGCGAAACGCAAAGATTAAACGAAAGACAACCGAAACAGAAATCGATTGTTCTTTAAATATTGACGGTAAAGGCAAGGCAGAGGTTTCAACCGGTATCGGCCTGCTTGATCACATGCTGGAATTATTTACCTTTCACGGCTTATTTGACCTGAAACTTAAGGTCAAAGGTGATCTGGGGGTGGATATGCATCATACCAATGAGGATGCGGGAATTGTCCTTGGGCAGGCATTGAAAAAGGCACTCGGTAATATGCGCGGTATAGTAAGGTTTGGCTCTGCTTCTGTGCCGATGGAGGAAGTTTTAGCGGATGTGGCGCTGGATATAGGGGGCCGCGGCCATTTTGGCAGCATAAAAATCAATTTTGAGGGCGTATATGTGCCGGTCGAGGAGGCAGAAAGTTACAGCCTGAAATACGCAAATCATTTTTTTGAGTCATTTGCAAAGCAAAGCGGCATTAATCTGATTATTAAAATAGAAAGCACCTTTTCTTCAGATACCCCGATTGATATTCATACTTGCCTAGAGCCTGTCTTTAAAGCCTGGGCTTTGGCATTAAAGCGTGCGGCATCTATTGATCCGCGGCGAACAGGCGTGCCTTCAACTAAGGGAATTATTGATTAGAAATGAATTTGCGCGCTTTTTGCATGCAACAACAAAGCCTGAGTTTAATACGGCAAAAAAATATTCTAGATTAAAATGATCGCGATTATTGATTATGGAATGGGCAATATTCACAGCGTAACCAAGGCAACTCAGTTGGCGGGTGCCAGGGATTTGCGTGTTACCGATAAGCCGCAAGACATCTTGAATGCAAATAAGGTTATTCTTCCCGGCGTGGGTGCGTTTTCTGATGCAATGCAGGGATTAAGGGAAAGGGGGCTTGTTAGCCCGATTCTGGAATCAATTAAAAAAGGTAAATATTTTTTAGGCATATGCCTGGGGATGCAGCTTCTTTTTTATCAGAGCCAGGAAGCAGATAGTGTCCAGGGTTTGTCTGTATTAGGGGGAGGGGTAAAGAGGTTTACAATCAAGGGCTTTAAGGTTCCCCATATCGGGTGGAATCAATTGGATTTTAAAAGCTCTAAATTATTAAACAGTATTACGCCCGGCGCCAACGTATATTTTTGTCATTCTTATTATGTTGAACCCGAAGATAAAGATATTATTGTTGCGACAACCGATTACGGCATAAAATTTTCATCGGCAATAAATAAGGATAATATATTCGGGGTGCAATTTCATCCTGAAAAGAGTCAAAACACGGGGTTAAGCATTCTGAAAAACTTCGTAGAATTGTAATCAGTTCATAGTTTTTAGTTATTAGTTGTCAGAGAAAAAAGTCATAAGTTGTCCCGAATGCAATGATTTTTCTTTTATTATTGCTTCGGGATCCCGAAGTTATACTTTTTTGAGAAATTTCATTCGGGATAAGTTATAGGTTGTAAGTTTGAAATTTATGACTTAAGACTTAGGACTTATGACTCTTAAACCTCGAGCGAGGCCGAGGGATTCATAGTTAGTAGTTAAATTTAAGGATTGTGATTAAATGTTAATTATACCGGCAATTGATTTAAAGGATAAAAAGGTAGTTAGGTTAAGGCAGGGGCGTTTTGACCAAAAAACAACCTATTCGGCGAATCCGATTAATACTGCCCGGCATTGGGAAAAGCAGGGGGCGCAATATTTACATGTAATAGACTTAGACGGCGCTAAATCCGGCAAGGTCTGCCACTTGGATATAATAAAAAAGATGGTTAAATCCGTGAGCATGCCGATTGAATTCGGCGGGGGATTAAGGCAACATAAAACCATAAAACAAGTATTGGATTGCGGTGTTTCAAGGGTAATTTTAGGCACAAAATTGCAGGATGAAAGTTTTTTACGTACGGCATTTAAAAAATTTAAGCAGAGAATAATTATCAGTATCGATGCCCAGGATAATATGGTTCGGCTCCAGGGTTGGCAGAAAGACTATAAAAAATTAGGCATTTTACAATTAATCAATAAGCTTCAAGATATAGGATTCAATCAGATTATTTATACTGATATTGCCCGTGACGGGACGCTTAAAGGGCCGAACATCAAGATGATTAAGCAGATTTTAGAAAAATCCCATCTTTCAGTTATCGCATCCGGCGGGATTTCCAGTTTAGCGGATCTATTTAAATTAAAGTCATTAAGCAAACATGGCCTTAGCGGGGTAATTGTCGGTAAGGCGTTATATGAAGCGAAATTTACATTAAAGGCTGCAATAAAGAAGTGTTCATAACATTTCCGGCATTAATATTAGGCGCAAGGCATATTTTTAAAGGAGGTCGAGCGTGTTAATAAGAAATCTTAATCTATTAGTTTGTTTTTTGGCCTTGATAATTCTCGCCGGCTGCGTAACAACCGTAGACCAGGAGGCAGTTTTAAAGAGCCAGGCCTTAGAGGATCGGATTTCCCGTTTAGAGGCTGAGATTGCCGGCCGGGATTCCCAAATAGCGAATTTAACCAGCAGCCTGGGAAAAGAAAAACACGATAAAGAGAATTTACTTAAGACCTTGAGCGAACAGGAAGTGACATTAAACGACTTAACCCAGCGCGTAGAAAAGCAAAAAATAAAAACAAAACCTAAAAAATATTATTCGTTTATAATCCTTATTCAGACTGCTTTACGAAATGCCGGTTTTGAGTCCGGATTAATTGATGGCAAGCTGGGTAATCGCACGCGTAACGCCCTTTCCCAGTTTCAGGGGGAGAATAAACTGTTTGCGCACGGCCATATTGATAAACCAACATGGGTTGCCCTGCGTGAATATTTACATACAAAAGCTGATTAAGGCTGCGTAATAGTTAACAATAATGCTTACAAAACGTATTATTCCCTGTTTGGATATAAAGGATGCCCGGGTAGTAAAGGGCGTGCGGTTTTTAGGTTTAAGGGATGCCGGCGATCCGGTTGATGTAGCCAGGGCTTATGATCAGCAGGGTGCGGATGAATTGGTTTTTCTGGATGTAACCGCCAGCTTTGAAAAAAGAAGCATCCTTATCAATATCGTTGAAAAAATAGCAGATAAGATTTTTATTCCTTTTACAGTCGGCGGCGGAATAAGGGATTTGCCTGATATACGCGATTTATTGAATGCCGGGGCCGATAAAGTTTCTTTGAATACCGCGGCGGTAAAATGCCCGGATTTAATTAGGGATGCATCTTTGCGTTTCGGCAGTCAGTGTATTGTCGTGGCTATTGATGCCAAACTGGGTCATCTGAGTAAGCCGGGGGTTAAAAAATGGCAGGTTTTTATAAACGGCGGCAGGACCCCCATGGGTTTAGATGCGGTTGAATGGGCAAGGCAAGCTGCTGAACTAGGGGCAGGAGAAATATTATTAACAAGCATGGATTTTGACGGCACAAAAGACGGGTATGATATTGATTTGACAAAAAGTATTGCCGAGGCAGTCAATATTCCGGTTATTGCTTCCGGCGGTGCCGGCAAACTTGAGCATTTCTTGGATGTGTTTTTAATTGCAAAGGCTGATGCGGCGCTGGCTGCTTCGATATTCCATTATCAGGAGTTAGCGATTGAAAAGGTTAAGCAATATTTGGCGGATAATGATATCTGCGTCCGCTTAAAATAAATAAAGTGGTTTTAAGGGGAAATTTTAATTAGGGACAGCATTTTGTTAAAAACGCATTTTTTCACAGATTCACACAGATTTTTTTAAAGATTCACACAGATTTTCTCGTCGATATCAGTGTGTATCCTATTACACAACGCATTTAATTATTGTATCTTGCTATAATACTATAAGCGACATCATTACAAAAGACAAAAAAGGGCCAAATCTACAGTACGGATTATCACAATTAAGAAATGAATATCAAAGATTTAAAATTCGATAAAAATGGGTTAATCCCGGTAATAATCCAGGAACAAAAAACAAAAGAAGTCTTGATGCTGGCTTATATGAACAAAAGGTCAATTGCCAGGACAATAAAACTGGGGATGACTTGTTTCTGGTCACGCTCGCGTAAAGAGTACTGGGTGAAGGGCCGAACCTCCGGGCACTTTCAATTGGTAAAATCCATATATTACGACTGCGATATGGATGCATTACTTATTAAGGTATGCCAAAAAGGGGTTGCATGCCATACCGGCAAGCGTTCCTGTTTTTATCGGAAAATAAAAACATAGCCTGCTGATAAAGCGCTATTGTTTAAGGTAGGCATCTTGCAATAAATACAAAAAATATGTTTTATCCAAGCGAAAAAGAATTCAAAAGGCTGGCCAAAAAGGGCAATCTTATCCCCGTATATAAAGAAATACGCGCAGATTTAGATACGCCGGTGTCGGCGTTTTTAAAAATTCGGCGCGGGCGCTACAATTATCTTCTTGAATCAGTAGAAGGCGCTCAGGCAATTGCCCGTTATTCATTCTTGGGCACCGAACCCGCTTTGGTTTTAAGAAGCAAAGGGGACAAGATGGATATATTTGATAATCACAAGAAGCAGAGCCGGCAATTTAAGCTAAAAACCGACCCATTGGATGAGATTAAAAAGATTATGTCCAAATTCAGGTTTGTTGTTCATAATGATTTACCGCGTTTCTGCGGGGGGTTTGTAGGGTATCTGGGGTATGATGTAGTCCGTTTTTTTGAAAAGATCCCGGATAAAAATTCTGACCATTTAGGGGTCTGGGATTCTGTGTGGATTTTAAGCGATACACTGCTTGTTTTTGATCATTTGCGGCACACAATAAAAATCATTGCCAATACATTTATTTCTGATAGTTGCAATCTCGGTAAATCATATGCCCGGGCAAAGAAAAAAATTGAACAACTGCATGTTCGGTTAAATACGCCGCTTAAGGCAGGGAAAATAAGGCAGAATAAAGAGAAGCCAAAAGTTACCTCTAATTTTACAAAACAGCAATATCTTAGATTAGTAAAGAAGGCTAAGGGTTATATTCGTAAGGGGGATATTATCCAGGTGGTCCCCTCGCAGCGCTTTTCTTTGCGATTATGCGGTAAGACCCCGCTGGATGTTTATCGTAATTTAAGAAGCCTGAATCCTTCGAGTTACATGTTTTTTTTAGAGCTGGGGGATTCATTCTTGCTTGGTGCTTCTCCCGAGGTTTTGGTGCGTTGTGAAGATAGAAGGGCGATAACCCGTCCGATTGCCGGTACGCGTCCCCGGGGTAAGAATGAAAAAGAAGACAAGAAATTAGAGAATCAATTATTAACCAGCAAAAAAGAAAAGGCTGAGCATATAATGTTGGTGGATTTAGGGCGAAATGACTTAGGCAGGGTTTGTGAGTTCGGAACAGTCAAGGTTAAGGAGTTTATGAATGTGGAAAAGTATTCGCATGTAATGCATCTGGTAAGCGAGGTAGAGGGCAAATTGCGTAAGGGGAAAAGTATTTATGATTGCTTAAGGGCGGCTTTTCCTGCCGGTACAGTAAGTGGCAGCCCTAAGGTAAGGGCAATGGAGATAATCGATCAGCTGGAAAATACCCGGCGTCGAACCTATGCGGGTTGCGTAGGTTATTTTAGCTTTACCGGGAGCCTGGATACGTGTATTACGATTCGCAGCATATTAATAAAAAATAAGCTGGCCTATATTCAGGCCGGCGGAGGGATTGTTGCCGATTCTAATCCCGAAAAAGAGTATCAGGAGACAGTAAATAAGGCCAAGGCACAGATTGAGGCAATAAGTGAGGGCATAAGTTGTGGAGCAATGTATTAATAAAAAGCTATTGTGCTCATAACTTACAGGTTCGAACTTACCCTTGACATTTTTTCAAGGTAAAACGACTTACGAAAAATGTCAAGGGTTTAATTCACGCATATAACTTACGTCACACTTAACACTGAATGAAGTCGAATTTGTTCGCGTTCCGTAAGTTATGCGTTCATTCAAGGAGGAAGGATAATGTCAGTGCGTGTACGATTAAGGAGAATTGGTAAGAATCCGAAAGGGCGCTATTTTTTTCGGATCAGTGTTTTTGACAAGCGAAAGGCTCGCGACAGCCGTTCGATTGAAGAATTAGGCTTTTATGACCCGACCAAAGAACCGGTATTGGTTAAGATAAATCAGAAGCGCCTTGATTACTGGTTATCTTGCGGGGCCCAGATGTCTGATACGGTAAAAAGGTTAGTTAAGGCCCGTGCGGCGTAATAAACAAGGTAAAGAGTTAATTATTCTGCTACGCAAAACTAATGAGAATATTAGTTTTGCTTCGCAGGAATATTCTCTGTCAGAATAATTACTCCGAATCAAAAGAGGCGTTTTTATTGCAACTGCAGAAGGAGAATAGTCATAAATCAGTTTGCTTTTGGCGTTAAATATGCCGAAGGCCAATAAAAAAAGGAGTTACCATGCAACCAACATCGGCTAATCCATTAATTAGTTTTGTCCCGTTGATTTTTATTTTTATCATTTTTTATTTTTTGCTTATCCGGCCGCAGAAGCTAAGCCAGAAAGAGCATCAAAAAATGATTCAGGGATTGGATAAAAATGACGAGGTAGTAACTACCGGCGGCGTGCACGGCAAGATTATCAATGTTAAGGATAAAACATTGGTTTTGCGCGTAGACGAGAATGTAAAAATAGAAGTAGATAAAACCTGCATTGCTTATTTAAAAAAATAGAATTCAATTAATTTTATCTTAAGATCAAGTCTCCCAGCAAGGGAAAAGATAAAGGAGTAAAGGCAAGGGTATGCAAAAAAAATTGTTTTATAAGCTGGTTTTAATCACGGGTGTTATTGTTATAATGGCATTTCATGCCTTTCCTTTGGATAGGCGCATAAATCTGGGTCTGGATTTAAAAGGTGGAATGCATCTTTTGCTGCGAGTGGATATCCAGGGGGTATCCGCAGAAAGGATTTCCGGGGCAGTTGATCAGGAGATCGCGGTTTTACGCGACCGCATTCTTGATAAATTCGGAACCTTTAATCCCATGGTCCAGAAACAAGGCGAGAATGAAATCATTGTGCAGTTACCGGGGGTTATTGACCGGGAAGGCGCGCTGGAGTTAATCAGTCAAACCGCATTTTTGGAATTTAAATTAGTTTTAGATGATAAGGATAAATTATTAAAAGCGCTGGAAGGGGATATTCCTGATGGTTATGAATTAAAATACTCGATCGAGGATAATGAGCCGTTGCTTCTTGAGAAACAGGCGGTTTTAACCGGTAAGGCATTAGAGAATGCTTATGTGCGTTTTGATTCGAATCAGTTCGGGCAACCGATTGTTGCCTTGGAGTTTAATCCCGAAGGGGCCAGGACCTTTGCAGAGGTTACTGCCGATAATGTCGGCCGCAGGCTGGCAATAGTTCTTGACGGAAAAACACAGTCTGCCCCACGCATAAGAGAGGCAATTCCCTCAGGTGAGGCAATAATCAGCGGGCGTTTTACAGCCGAGAAAGCCAGTGGTTTAGCGCGTATTTTAAATAATCCCTTACCGCTTCCGATAGTTCTTGAAGAAGAAAGGACGGTTGGTCCGCTTCTTGGGCAGGATTCAATCAGGGCGGGGTTAAAGGCAAGTATCATCGGCCTGAGCTTAGTCTTTATATTTATGATTGTTTATTATCTATTTCTCGGCCTGATTGCCAATATTGCCCTTTTGATGAATTTATTATTTATTTTTGGCGGGTTGGGTATTTTACCGGTGCTCTTTCCCGGGGTTTCTGCCACTTTGACTTTACCGGGTATTGCCGGTATAGTGCTGTCTTTAGGTATGGCAGTGGATGCCAATGTTTTAATTAATGAACGCATGCGTGAAGAACTTGGCTTTGGGCGTCCAATATTACTGGTAATTTCCAATGGTTATAATAAAGCGCTTTCGGCAATTGTCGATTCTAATCTTACTACCTTGATTGCCGCATTTTTGCTGTTTCAATTCGGTACCGGGCCAATCCGCGGCTTTGCAGTAACCCTGACGATTGGCTTGCTCAGCAGTATGTTCACCGCATTAATAGTAACCCGTACGATTTTAGAGATTGCGGTACGAAATTTTAAGTTAAAGAAGTTAGTAATGATGCGATTAATCCGAAGCACACATATTGATTTTATTGCTAAAAGAAAGGTGTGCTATCTTATTTCTTTAGTTGTGATAATTGCCGGATTAATCATGGTATTGGGGGGCGGGCGTGATTCATGGGGCATTGATTTTACCGGGGGCAGGGTAGAGGAGTACAGGTTTGACCAACCGGTTCCCCTACAGGAAGTACGCCGCCACCTGGCAGATATCGGTGAAGAAAATGCTTCAATACAGCAATTCAGGGATAATCCTGAAATTTATTTAATCAAGACAGCAAGCCGTACAGGTGAAGATATCGGCACTTCGCTTAAACAGGCTTTTAGTGACCGTAAAATAGACCTTTTGAAGGTTGAGAGCGTCGGACCGATAGCCGGCCGACATTTAAGGTCTAAGGCTGCTTCAGCGCTTTTTTGGGCAATCATCGGCATTCTTATATATGTTACTTTTCGCTTTAAGCACTTTAATTTTGCGATTGCCGGTATAATTGCCCTTTTTCATGATTGTTTAATTACCTTAGGGTTTATGGGTTTAACCGGCCGGCAGATTGATTTGATTACGATTACGGCAATTTTAAGCATTGCCGGTTATTCCATAAACGATACAATCGTTATCTATGACCGCTTGCGGGAAAACCGTAAAATTATGCAAAAGCTAAAACTTTCCGAATTAATTAACCTGAGCATTAATCAGACTTTAAGCCGGACATTAGTCACAACCTTTACGACATTATTGGTTGTTGTGGCGCTCCTTATCTGGGGCGGAAGTGTTTTAAGTAATTTTGCTTTTGCCCTTTTTGTCGGGTTTATTGCCGGGACTTATTCTACTATTTTTATTGTTTCACCGCTGGTCCTTGTCTGGAATCGCTCAATCAATACGCTTTCCCATGCAATGAGGTCCAAATTTGCAGGGCATCACCGCCCGCTTAAAAGGAATTAAAAGGATTAGGCCTTTGCCTAAACCGCAGGATAAATAGAGTCTTGATTAAGAGCCTTTAAGAATCTGCAAATCCCCCGTATCCTAAAAAATAATCGCGCCCGGCTATCTTTAATCGCAGATAGATTAAAGACCGCATCCTTACTTAAACAATATCAGCAGTTTTGTGAAAAATAAATTTTTTATAGATGTACTTAGATTTTGTTAAAAGATAACCGTGTGAATCTTTTTTCTATCTGCGTATATCAGTGTTAAAAGTTATCTCGGAGCGATTTTCTTTAAAAATTAACACACTATAACAATGTTTCCTTCAATAAAATTATATATCGGCCAGGAAATAGATATGGAAAAATTGTTGGCGATTTTTACTGATCTTGGCTATGAGCGGCAAACAGCAATAATGCGTGAAGGCGAGTTTTCCCGGCAGGGGGGAGTTATTGATATCTGGCCGCTGACCTTTGAGCTGCCCTTGCGCATCGAATGGGAAGCGGATTCGATCATTACCTTGCGCAGCATTGATTTGCCTACAGGCAAGAGTTTTTGGGATCATACCGTTGCAATTATCCTGCCGGCATCTAAAACCAGCAGTACTCGCCTGATGCATCCGCCTTTGTTAAGGCGCCGGTATAAAGATTTGCCGAGGCCGGTTACTGATTTGCCTATTGAAGGCGAGGATGATTATTTTAAGGAAGATTATCCGCTTGCGAATTTTTTAGATATAAAAATCGGTGATTATGCGGTTCATAACCGTTATGGGATTGGTAGGTTTACCGGATTTGAAAAAATCAAGGTTGCCGATATCCCTAAGAAGCATTTAGTTATTGAATACGCAGGGCAGGAAAAGTTATTTATCCCAACCGACCAATTGCATCTGGTTCAGAAATATATTGCTTTTGGCACCCGACGCCCGAAACTAAATAAATTAGGAACCGGCGAATGGTCGCGTATTAAGCAGAGGGCAAGGAAGGGGATTCAAAAATTAGCCTGGGAGTTGTTGTCTATCGAGGCGCTTCGCAAAACCCGGGTTGGATTTGCCTACTCGCAAAAAGTCCCATGGCAGAAGAAATTCGACTCAGGTTTTCCTTTCAGGGAAACCCCCGGGCAGATTAAGGCATGGAAGGAAGTAGGGCGAGATATGCACTTTTTAAAACCGATGGATAGAATCTTATGCGGGGATGTCGGTTACGGAAAGACAGAGGTAGCAATGCGGGCGGCCTATAAGGGCGTGATGAATAATAAGCAAATAGCCTTTTTGGTGCCGACTACTATTCTAGCCGAGCAGCATTACCAAAATTTTAAAAAGCGGGTTCAGGATTTTCCGATTTGCGTTCAGATGCTATCCCGTTTGGTTAAACCGAGCGCCCAATCGCAAATAATTGATGATTTGACAACCGGCAAGGTTGATATAATTATCGGTACGCACCGCCTCTTAGCGAAGGATATCAAATTCAAGGATTTAGGGTTGGTTATTATTGATGAGGAGCAAAGATTCGGGGTCAAGAGCAAGGAGTTATTAAAGCGCTTGCGCTTAAATTGTGATATGCTTACGCTTAGTGCGACCCCCATACCGCGAACGTTATATATGAGCTTAATGCAGCTGCGGGATATTTCAGTAATTGATACCCCGCCAGAAAATCGTTTGCCGATTAAAACCTTTGTGTTAGAATATGACGAAGATTTAATACGACAGGCAATCTTAAAAGAGCTCAAGCGTAAGGGGCAGGTTTATTTTGTGCATAATCGAATTTTGGATATCGAAGATGTAAAAACGAGGCTAACCCGGAAGCTGGGCACAAAAGTGAGGATTGGGGTTATTCACGGGCAAATGCCCGGCAATCAGATAGAATCAACAATGATGAAATTTTTGAATACCCAGATAGATATTCTTATTTCAACCGCAATTATTGAGTCGGGATTAGATATACCTAATGCCAATACCCTTATTGTAAACAATGCGGATAACTTTGGTTTGGCAGACCTGCATCAATTGCGCGGTAGGGTAGGCAGGTTTAACCGGCCCGCGTTTGCTTATTTTCTCCTGCCGCATAAGTCGGTATTGAGCAGCCTCGCAAAAAAGCGGCTCAGTGCCTTAGAGGAATATTCCGGATTAGGCTCAGGGTTCAAGATTGCAATGCAGGATTTAGAGATTCGGGGGGCAGGAAATTTACTGGGTACCCAACAGCACGGATTTGTTACTGCAATCGGTTTTGATTTATACTGTCGGCTTTTGCGTGAAACAACCGAAGCCTTCCGTAAAATTAAATAATCTTAGGGATTAAGATTAGTTTAATTTTAAAAAAACTATTTAAAAAAGGGGGAATAGTAAAAAGCCATGTTGAAATCTATCTTTTTAGAATCCCTAAACAAACTTAATTTTAATCGCAATAAGTTGTCATCGAATAATAATTACAACAGCTTATGCCGGATTCCTTTTAGTTTGCGTCTAAAATGTTTTTTCGGGGCGATATTTATGATTTTATCCCTATTTTATTCTGGTCCGGCAGTTTGTGCCAATGACGGCATAGTAGCGATTGTTAATAACGAGGTAATTACCCAAAAGGACCTCGATGATTTTATTAATTTCATGCGCATACAGCTGTCTTCCCGCCTTTCCGTAGACGAAGTAGAGCAAAGGATAAACCAGATGTTGCCGGATTTAATAAATCGGCTTATTGAAGACCGGCTTATTCTTCAGGAGGCACATAAGCAGGGTATTATTGTTGATCAGAATAGAATTAAAGCAAGAATAGAGCAGATTAAAGAGAAATATCCCAGCGAATCACACTTTAATGATGAATTGGTTTCTCAGGGCTTAAGTTTATCTGAGATTGCGGCAAAGATCCAGGAGCAGTTTCTTATGTTTAAAATAATTAATGCCCAAATAAGAAGTAAGATTCAGGTAAAGCCGCAGGAGGTAACCGATTATTATTATGATCACCCTAAAAGCTTTGTCAGGCCGGAAGAGAGGAAGGTGCGGCTTTTAACGATTAAGGACGCAAGCTTAACCCAGGAATTAAAGGAGTTGATTCCCCAATTGCGTTCCAATTTAATGCCTGCTGAGGATAAGAAACCATCTGATGCCCAGAATGATTTAGATGCGATTGCCGAAGCTTATTCTTTAGAGATAACCGACTTTGGGTGGGTTACAAAAAAGCAATTAAAGGATGATATCTCTGATATGGTTTTTGCTTTGGAAGCAGGCAAGATTTCCGCCCCTTTTTATACCGATAATAAGGATTATATATTTGAGGTTAGCGAGGTTAAATTGTCTTACGATGCCCCTCTTGATGAAGTGCAGGAGGAAATTAGTGAATTTCTTTTTGAAGAGAAAATGCAAGAGGCATCAGTAAAGTGGCTCCAGGGGCTTAGATCCGAGGCATATATTGAGATTAAAGGGTAGAGAGAACGCGTTTCTATTGTGCTTATAGGGATAAAGTAAACCCCGTTAGAAAGCTGCAGTTATTCTTTGTATTACGCTTTCTTTCTAACGGGGTAAAGAACGGTCCTTTCTGTCTTTTACTTTTAAGAAGGAATGATAAAACAGATAAAAATCGGCATTACCATGGGGGATCCTTCTGGCATCGGCCCGGAAGTGATTGCCAAAGCCTTAACAAAAGCAGGAATAAATAAATTAGGCAAAATATTTGTAATTGGCGATAAGTGGGTATTCGAGGCTGTTGCCGGCAGAAAAATCCATTCTTCAAATTTCGAATTTATCAACCTCAATAATGTCATACATAAAGGATTTGCCTTTGGTAAAATTAAGGCAGAATTCGGCAAGGCAGCCATGGAATACCTAAAAACCGCCTTGCTTTTGCTGCGGCAGAAAAAAATTGACTGCCTGGTAACTGCCCCGATTTCCAAGGAGGCAATAAACATGGCCGGCTATAATTACAACGGGCATACGGAGTTCTTGGCCCGGTCTTATAAAAAGCAGAAAGAAGATGTTGTGATGATGCTGCTTAATAAATATCTTAAGATAGGGCTGGTAACGCGGCATATCGCTCTTAGTAATGTCAGCTATGCTTTAAATCAAGGAGCTATTTGTAGGGCGATTATTGCAACCCATCGGGCCCTGAAGGGATATTTTGCTATTGCCTGCCCGAAAATTTGTGTTGCGGCTTTAAATCCTCATGCAGGGGAAGGCGGATTATTGGGCAGGGATGAAATTGAAGTAATTGTCCCTGCAGTTAAAAAGGTAAAACAATCAATAAAGGGAATTTACGGGCCGTTACCGGCAGATACAGCTTTTTCTTACGCAAAAAAAGGCTGCTTTGATGCTGTGGTTGCCATGTATCATGACCAAGCGATTATTCCCTTAAAGGTTCTTGATTTTGACTCAGGCGTGAACTTAACCTTAGGCCTTGGTTTTGTGCGTACCTCACCCCTGCATGGCACCGGCTTTGATATTGCAGGAAAGAATGCTTCCAATAGCGCCAGTTTAATCAATGCCATAAAGACGGCGGTTAAATGCACGGTAAATTTAAGAAAGAAAAACTCGCGATGAAGCAATCAATGCAAAGCCGTCCCAAGAAATGGCTTGGGCAGCATTTTCTTGTTGATCAGAATATTCAAAAGAAGATTATTAAGGCTTGCGCAATTATTCCCCAGGATACGGTTTTAGAAATAGGATCCGGCCGCGGCGAATTAACCAGGTTAATTGCCGAGAAGACCGAAAGGTTAGTTGCTTTAGAGGTGGACCCCCGGATGTGCGCAATCCTCAAGAATAAAATGACAGATTTTCCCCGGACAAAAATATTGAACCAGAATATCCTGCGTTTTAATCTAGCGGGCTTTTTTAAAGGCATTAACAATCTTAAAATAATCGGCAATCTGCCCTATAATATTACCACCCCGATTATCGCGCACTTATTTAAATTTCGCGATAAAATCGCAAATGAATTTATTACAGTTCAGAAAGAATTTGCCCAGCGAATGGTTGCAACACCCGGTACTGCCCAATGGGGTGCGTTGAGTTGTTTTGTGCAGTATTACACGCAGCCGCGAATACTCTTTTTGATTAAAAGGACTTGCTTTTGGCCGCAGCCTAAGGTAGACTCGGCATTAATTAATCTGCGCATAAAGGATAATTTGCCTTTAACCGCGCGAAAACAAAGCCGGTTGTTTAAGGTCATCCGCAAAAGTTTTCAGCAAAGAAGAAAAACCTTAAGAAATTCGCTTTCCGGCGTAGTTTCCCCTAAAAGATTGGATCGATATTTTGACCGCTATAATGTTAATAAGAATATTCGCGGTGAATGTTTGTCGATAGGGGATTTTATTAATTTAATTAATTCTTAACCATGGATAAGAGGAAATTCATAGAGTTATTTGTTCTTGGTTTAGCTTCGATAATTTTATCTTCTTGTGCGACAATTCCGCCTCCCGCCCCGATTAAAATACCCCCGACCGTGGCTTATCCTCAACAGCCACAAATCCTGCGGCAAGATATAATTCATGTTGTGGCTCCCGGTGAAACGCTTTGGAGGATAGGCAAGACTTATGATGTTCCGATCGAAAGGATTATGCATGCAAATCAATTAACCCAAAAGGATAAATTAGATATGGGCCAGAAATTGCTTGTTCCCGAAGCCCTGCCTGCGCGTTCGGTGGTTCCTCTGTATGCTTCGAATAAATGGAAATATATAGTTATTCATCACAGCGCTACCGATGAAGGTAATGCCCTGGCTTTTTATAATTCGCATAAGGACCGGGGTTTTATTTATGGTTTGGGTTATCAGTTTGTTATTGATAATGGCAGTTCTGGAAAGCTGGATGGGCATATTGAGGTTTCTCCGCGATGGCTTAAGCAGCAGGATGGCGCGCATTGTAAAGCGGGGGGGATGAATTATAAATCAATCGGCATTTGCCTTGTAGGCAACTTTAGCAAAGAGAATGTTTCCGAAAAACAATTACTCTCATTGGTTTATTTAGTTAATGTGCTGCGAAAATATTATAATATCCCCATCGAGAATATTATGGGGCACGGCCAGGTGCCGGGCGCTTCCACTGAATGCCCGGGCGATAAATTCCCTTGGGCGAAATTTTTCACCCAATTGAAGACGAATAGATAATTAATTGCGTTAGTTTGAAAAATATTAAGTTAATAACAATAGCCGCAATCGATTTTTTGCAGTAAAAACAATTATGCGGGGGGAGGTAAAGGGATGGCAAAATTAAATTGCTGGGAGTTTAAAAAGTGTGGGAGGCAAAAGAACGGCGCAGAGGTTAATGAATTAGGGGTGTGTCTCGCGGCAACTGAAGTTAGGTTAAATGGTATTAACAATGGCAAGAATGGGGGGCGGGCATGCTGGGCAATTGCCGGCACATTATGCGGGGGAAAGGTTCAGGGAAGATATGCCTTTAAAATGGGGAATTGTATGCAGTGTGATGTTTATAAGACCGTTCAACAGGAAGAAGGCCGGGATTTTAAAACCGGCAGCGATATTCTAGATAAGTTAAAATAATCCCGATTTAATAATTTTAACCCCTAAAAACTATATTTGCAAGTTGTTCTGTTTATTAGTCCTATCTTTTTCCTAATAAAGAATAATAGTTTAAATTTTGTTTATATTAAAAGCATCCATGCGTAGGAATACGATTAAGAAACCCGCAGCTATATTTTTATAAGGATCTAAACCCAAACCTCGTAACTTGTTTTATTTCTAATAGCTATCGCTATATAAGAAACAGGCACCAATTTCTCTTGACAGTTTTAATTTGCCTTGATAAGATAGTATTCCAACCAGAGATTCTTTCTAAGCGCTGGAATTTTAATATGTTATGAATAAATAACCATCGTTATTTTGTTCAGCTTTTACAGGATGTAGCCAGCAAAATATTTGTACCAAATATCCTTCCTATAGACTAATCGAATCATTCGGCTTATCCGATTATGTAAATAACAAAAAAAGGAGGTAGATTAATGACAAAAAAAGATATAGTGCTTAGAGTCGCTGATCAGACCGTGTTAAAGCAGGTTGAAGTTAAAAAGGTAGTCCAGGCAACCTTTGATTGTATTTTGGATGCGCTGGTACGCGGTGAAAAAATCGAATTGCGTAATTTCGGGGTTTTTAAAATAAAACAGCGCAAACCCCGCACCGGGCGTAATCCCCGCACAGGCGCGGTTGTTCCTGTGCCGGCACGCAAAAGTGTAGTTTTTAGGCCCGGCTTGGAAATGAAAAAAAGGATAAAATAAATCTATACTGCCGGTGGTTTTGATTGGGTATGGTTTAATCAAACAAGGGAAAGGTAAAAAGGTTTTATGTTTAAACGCGTAAGGGGGACTCAGGATATCTTACCGCCTGGGTATGGCCAGGCAGGCCAGGATTCCTGTCTCTGGCAAGGGGTTGAAGCAATTGCAAGGAGGACCTTTTCCCTTTATGGCTATCGAGAGATACGTACGCCGGTCTTAGAAAATGCCGCACTATTTAACCGCTCTTTAGGCGAGTCTACTGAAATTGTTCAAAAGCAGATGCTCGAAGTTAAGCACGCTAAAGACGATCTGGTTTTGCGGCCCGAGGGAACGGCTTCTGTGGTACGCGCTTACTTAGAAAATAACCTGGACAAAAATAAGGACACAAGTAAATTATATTATTTGGGCCCGATGTTTCGGGCTGAGCGCCCGCAAAAGGGACGCCTTCGCCAGTTTCATCATATTGGCATTGAGGCAATCGGCAGCCTTAGCCCTTATTTGGATATAGAGGTTATTTCATTGAGTGACAGCTTGCTTAAAGCACTGGGGGTTAACAATTATCAAATCTGCCTTAATAGCCTGGGGTGTCCTGATGATAAGGCGCGCCTTGCTAGGGATTTGAGGCAAAGGCTGAAAGCTAAATTGCCAAAATTATGTTTTGATTGCCGGGGCCGCTTTAACCGTAATATATTCCGCATATTGGATTGTAAGAATCCTGCCTGCCGGGAAATTGTAAATGACCTAAAGATGGGGCAGGATTATCTCTGCCCTGAATGCGCAGCACACTTTCGGCAAATAACCGATGGGCTAAGCGCAATCAATGTGCGCTATAAGTTATCGTATTCCTTAGTGCGCGGCCTTGATTATTATACCCGGACAGTATTTGAAATTAAGCATGCTCAGTTAGGCGCTCAGGATGCGCTGGGGGCAGGGGGGCGATACGATACCCTGGTAGGCCAGCTAGGCGGGCGTGAATGCGGCGCAATTGGCGTTGCTTTTGGTGTAGAGAGAATATTACTTGTAAAGGGCCCGGCAGCCGCAGTTAAGGGGCGGGGATTGGTTTATATAATAACCCTTGGGGAGAAGGCAGATAAAAAAGGGATTGAATTATTGCATAGTTTACGCGTTAATAATATCCCCGCAGATATGGATTATGCCGGGCGTTCTTTAAAGGCAAAGATGCGCCAGGCTAACGAATCCGGCGCAAGATTTTGCGTAATTATCGGTGAAGATGAATTAGTCAAAGGCAATCTGTCTTTAAAGGATATGGATTCGGGCGAACAGAGCAATATTGCTGATAATCAGCTATTGAAGCATTTGTTATCATCTGATCCAGGGCTCCTCGTCTCCAATAACCTATAAAAAAATGTTACGCACACATACTTGTGGAGAATTAACTGCCAGCCAAATAGGCCAGGATGTGACCCTTTGCGGCTGGGTGGCTTCGCGCCGCGATCACGGCAAAATTATTTTTATTGATTTACGGGATAGGTATGGCGTAACTCAGGTAGTATTTTTTCCCGGTTCAAATAAGGAGGTTCAGGCATCGGGGGTTAGCGATCAATTAGGGGTTTACGAAAAAGCAAAAGGGTTAAGCAGTGAATACGCGGTTCTTATTCAGGGCAAAGTTAGCCGCCGGCCGCGGGGAAGTGATAATCCTAAATTGCCGACCGGCGAAATTGAGATTTCCGCAGAAAAGTTAACCATTCTTAATACTTGTCAGCCCTTGCCGTTTGAGGTTAAGGAAGATTTAAATACCAGCACGGATATACGTCTTAAATATCGCTATTTGGACTTACGAAGAAAAACCGCTTTTGACAGCTTGCTTTTGCGGCACAATCTTTATTCTGCAATTAGGGCGTTTCTCGGCAAGCAAAACTTTGTTGAGATTGAAACCCCAATGCTCACTAAGTCCACCCCGGAAGGCGCGCGGGATTTTCTTGTACCTTCACGTTTATCCCCCGGTAATTTCTATGCCCTTCCTCAGTCACCGCAGTTGTTTAAGCAGATTCTTATGATTTCCGGCGTTGATCGTTACTATCAAGTTGCCCGCTGCTTCCGTGATGAAGATTTACGTGCCGACCGACAACCCGAATTCACACAGTTAGATTTAGAGATGTCTTTTGTCGAGCAGGATGATGTTTTAAATGTAATCGAACAGTTAATACAGTATATATTTAAGGAAACATTAGGCATTGAAATCAAAATTCCTTTTGCGCGCATGGATTTTAATCAGGCAATAGAGCTTTATCAGACCGATAAGCCTGATTTACGCAAAACAAACACAGGAGAAAAATTTTCCTTTGTCTGGATAACCGGTTTTCCTTTGTTTAAATATGACCAAGATGAAGCTCGCTGGGCAAGCGAACATCATCCGTTTACTGCGCCGGCGGATAATGATATAAAGCTGGGCGGATCGTACAAAGACATTAAAGCGCTTGCTTATGATTTAGTGCTTAATGGCGTCGAGCTTGGTTCAGGTTCAATCAGAATCCATCAATCCTGGCTGCAGGAAAAGATATTTAAGATTATCGGAATAAGTGAAGAGGAGTCGGCATCACGGTTTGGTTTTTTGCTTGAGGCATTAAAATACGGCGCCCCGCCCCATGGGGGTTTTGCTTTGGGTGTGGATAGGTTTTTAAGTATCCTTGCAGAAAAGGAGACTATTAGAGAGGTTATTTCGTTTCCTAAGACGCAAAGCGGCTGGTGCCCGCTTACTGATGCGCCTTCATCTGTTAGCAGGATACAGTTAGATGAATTGAATTTGGAAATAAAGAAAACACCAAAGGAGGCAAGCGATGTATAAAGGGATGCTTTTATTTATACTAGGGGGGTTTTTATTTCTGGTTGTTAGTGGTTGTATTGTAAGGACGTATCCGGTAATAAAGGAAAGAGCAGATCAGGAACTTAGCGAAGGAAACCGCGGCTATCTTATGGGCAAGCCAAAGGTTACCGAGGGAAAGAAAAGGAAGACTACTCGCGAGGTTCAGGTAATCGAGTTCGAATTTTATCCGATAAAAACAGAGCCGGCGCCTCAAATGCCTGTTTCTAAGGTTAAGGAAGCACCGCCTGTGTATGTAATGCCAGGCCCGGGTGAATCAGGGGCAACAACGTCGGTTATTATTCCTGAAATTAACCCGGTTGTTATCCGCCCGGCTAAATCAAAAACAGTGGTTATAAAGAAGTATACGGTTAAGGAAGGGGATACGCTTCAGCGCATATCCAAGCAATTTTATGGCACAACTAAACGCTGGGAAGAGATTTATAAGCTTAACCAGAAAATATTAAAGAGTCCGCACAGTATTTATCCGGGACAGGTTATTGAGGTTGCGGTAGAAGAAACTTCGGGTACAAAATAGATTAAACCCGATTTGATCATAAAGCAGCATTTTGTTAAAAATAGATTTACACAGATTTTTCCTCGTCGTTATCAGTGTGTATCGCGCTTTTATCTGCGTGTATCTTATAAACAACGCATTAAATTATTGCATTTTTTACAAAATCATAAGTTAAAACTTTAGAAATTACAAAAATTACTGAATTTTAACATAGTATTGATAAATAAAGATGGAAAAGATAATTCCTTTAAATAACAGCCAGGAAGCGCAAATTTTTTTTGGCACTTGTGATAAGAATATAAAGGAAATTGAACGGGAATGCGGTATTAAAATCAGCAGCCGGGGTGACCAGCTTAAGCTTAAAGGGGGTTCTCGGGCTGTTCCAAAGGCAGCAGCGTTAGTTAATTCACTCCTCGGATCAATAAGAGCAGGAAAGCACGGGCAATTAAAGGCAGTCGATGCCTATCAGCGCCAGATTAATCCTAAGACTAAAGGGCAGAAGGGGTATGTCGAGGCAATAAAGCGGAATGATATTGTTTTCGCGGTTGGGCCAGCTGGTACAGGCAAGACTTATCTTGCGGTCTGGCAGGCGCAGGCAGCACTGGCAAAGGGTTTAGTTCGCAGGATTATTCTGGTTCGGCCGGCCATTGAAGCCGGGGAGTCTTTAGGGTTTTTACCCGGTGATATTCACGCAAAGATATCCCCGTATTTGCGGCCGCTTTACGATGCGCTTTATGATATGCTGGATGCCGATACTATCGATAAATATATTGCTACCGGGATTATTGAAGTTGCCCCTCTTGCCTATATGCGGGGAAGAACCCTGAATGATGCCTTTATAATATTGGATGAAGCGCAGAATTGCACTGCTGACCAGATGAAGATGTTTCTAACGCGCCTGGGCTTTGATTCCAAGACAGTAATTACCGGTGATATAACCCAGAGCGATTTACCGGACGGCGAGCCTACCGGATTACTTCAGGCGCAGGAGCTTTTATCTGATATTAAGGGTATAAAATTTGTCTACCTTACGGGTTCTGATGTTGTAAGGCATGACCTTGTACAGAAGATTATTAAGGCCTATGAAAGCGCGAATCATAAAAAATAGCATTTCGATAATCCTCTTATTTTTACTCAGCTTTATCCTGAATCTTAACTTGATTATCCCCCTAATACTGGTGACGATTTTTATTTATTTGGAGGTTTGGGGTAAGCACAAGAATTCGCCCTGTCGCCTTTTGCATTTACTACTCCTTTTTTTGGTTATTTTTGCTATCGGTCATTGGTCTCTTGAAAAGCAGCTCGGGCTTTATTACATTCCGTTCATCCTTGTTCCGATGCTGGTGATTATCCTTTGGCAGGATTTAGTAATTTCTTTACTTATGATTCTGGCTTGTAGTTTTTCTTTGGCAGTTGAATTTAACAGCTTGAATCTCGCGATTTTATTTTTTATAAGCGCGGCTATCTCGACGGTGCTTTTGATTGATGTGCGCCGGCGTTCTCAGATTATACGCGCGGGGTTTATCGTTGGCATAGTCCAGGCGGTGGTCTGGCTATTTTTCCAGGATTTCAGAATTACAAATCATTTTAATCCCCATATAAATTTCTTTATTAACGGGGTTATCTGCGGGGTTGTTGCGGTTGGGACGCTGCCGGTATTTGAATATATATTCGGGCGGGTTACCAATATCAGTTTATTGGAATTGTCTGATTTTAATCAGACAATTCTTAAACGGTTAATGCTTGAGGCGCCGGGGACTTACCATCATAGCCTTATTGTGGGGAATCTTTCAGAGGCGGCCTGTGAGGCAGTAGGCTCCAATGCTTTATTGGCAAGAATCGGCGCCTATTATCATGATATCGGAAAGATTGAAAAATCCGAATACTTCAGCGAAAATCAGAATCTTGGTGTAAGCAAGCATGAGGATCTCGTCCCTTCAATGAGTAAGCTGGTTATTATGAATCATGTAAAGGAGGGGGAACTTATTGCCAAGCGTTGGCGGATTAATCCGGCAATTATTGATTTTATCCTCCAGCATCACGGGACAAGCCTGGTGTATTACTTTTATCGCCGGGCGCTGGAAAACGAAGAAGGGCAGGAGATTTCCGAAGAGGGCTTTCGTTATCCCGGGCCAAAACCAAAAAGTAAAGAAACCGCAATTGTACTTTTGGCTGATTCAACCGAAGCGGCTACGCGTTCCTTAAACGACCCCACGCCAAAGCGAATCGAACAGGAAGTGCATAAGATTATCAATAATAAGTTTATCGACGGCCAATTGGATGAATGCGATTTAACCTTAAAGGATTTAGAAAACATCTCAGGCATTTTTATCAAATTGTTAACAAGCATATATCATTCCCGTATAACCTATCCACAAAAAAATCGTGCGGATAACCATCATAAATCGGCAAAGGAAGATTCCCGTCAGCAAGAGAGCAATTAAGGCATTTATCCTTAAGGCCTTAGAGATTTTAAAATGCGATAGGGGTTCGGTTTTAAAAAATACAAGACAAGGGGTTGCGCCTTTCGGGGTTTTGTTTTCTGGGGCAGGTATTTCCAGGGGTAAGGGGCAGTTGAGTTTGGCCGGCCAGCTAACAATTTTTTATGCTGATAACCGTGTTATTCAGGAATTCAATCAACGGTTTTTAGGAAAAAATCAGCCTACTGATTTGCTTTGTTTTGATCTTTCCGGGGCAGGGAAGATTGTTGCCGATATCGTAATATCCAGTGATATGGCTTTGGAAAACTCTCAAAGGTTTAAAACATCGCCCCGATGGGAAATGATGCTTTATCTTATTCACGGAATTCTGCACCTTTTTGGTTACCGTGATTACAGAAAAAAAGACCGGGAAAGAATGCATCGTAAAGCATTAGAGGTCCTTAAAAAAATAAAAGCTTAATGTCTATACATAAAACAGACGCAATTCTATTAAGCAGGCAAAATTTTCGCCAGACAAGCTTAATTGCTAATTTTTATACACGCGAATTCGGCAAACTTTCCGGGATTCTAAAAGGGGCAAGGCAGGAACCCGATAAGTTCAGCAGTAATCTGGATGTATTCTCGCTTAATGAAATAGTGTTTTACCGCAAGGCCAATTCAACATTATACCTGGTAAGCCAGTGTGATCTAAAAAATGATTTTCGGTTAATCAAGAACGATTTGGAAAAAATGCGTAAGGCATTTTCCTTGATTGACCTGCTTAATACCCTGACCGTTCCGGAAGATAAAAATGAGCATATTTTTGATTTGGTTTTTGCTTGCCTCGGGCAATTGGAAAATGCTTCTGACCCGAATAGGATAAGCGTGATTTTTAAAATCAAGGCATTAGATTTATGCGGATTTAAGCCGCACCTTGATTCTTGCGTATCCTGTAATGATAAAATTATCTCTCAGGCCCGCCTGAGTTTAAAATTCGGCGGGTTATTGTGCGACCGCTGCTTAAATAAGGATATTACCGCCAGGAATATTTTTCGCGGGACAGTTGCCTCTATTTTATTTATTGAGAAAAATGAATTTAAAAATGCCTTACGATTAGGCATAAGCCGTGAGATAATGCGTGAGCTCCATCAGGTTTTAGACGCATTTTTAGACTTTCATCTAGGAAAAACTAAATTAGAAAAAAACATTGTAGCAGCAAAGTCACAGGGTTGAATAATGCATCTTCAAAAAAGGCTCACAGCGAAAGAATAAGAGCTATAAGTCGTAAGTCATAGGTCATAAGTCATAAGTTAGTAGTCAGGGATTAGGGAAGTTGTAAGTCAGAAGACAGAAGTCAGAGGACAGATTTAGTGAAGGGTAGGGTTCTCTGGGTCATAAGTTTTAGGTCATAAGTCATAGGTTGTAAGTTTGGAAATTTATGACTTATGACTTAAAACTTATGACTCTTAAGGTCCCGAGCGAAGCCGAGGGTTAGGGAGCAGCAGTATGAAAATAGTTATTGCAGGGCCGGGGGCAATCGGATTATTGTTTGCCGCTTATTTATCAAAATCCAAGGAGGATATTTGGCTTTTAGATAAAGATAATGCGCGCGCGGAAAAATTAAACCTAGAAGGCATAAGCATAAACGGGGTATCAGGGGCTTGGCAGGCAAAGGTCCGAGTTTGTGCTAACCCCAATGAAATTGGGAGTTGCGATCTTTTGATTGTTTGCGTGAAGTCTTATGATACAAAAAAATTGATAAATTACATCCGTCCGCTTATTGATACAAATAGCTCGATACTTACCTTGCAGAACGGTATTGGCAACATGGAGTTAATCAGCGAGGTTTTTAACCGGCAGGATATATTTGTCGGCGTAACCAGTCAGGGGGCTAATTTACTCGAGGTGGGGAAGTTATCACATGCCGGTTTTGGTGATACGGTTATCGGCCGCATTGACAGCAAGCTGACTTCGCAATTAAGAGAAATACGCCGGATATTTAATGAGGTAGGCATTCCTACCCGTCTTTCGCGCGATATCAAGGGAGTACTCTGGTCAAAACTGATTATTAACGTAGGTATAAACAGCCTTGCTGCGATTACCCGCTTGAGGAACGGGCAGTTATTGGAATTTGATGGCGCGCGCCAGATTATGCGGCAGGCGGTTGCTGAGGCTGTTAAGATAGCAAAACGAAAAAGGATAAAGCTTCAGTTTGATGATCCGCTAGCTAAGGTAGAGGCGGTTTGTTTGGCTACCGCCAATAATACTTGTTCGATGCTGGCAGATGTTTTAAAGAAAAAACACACCGAGATAGATTTTATTAATGGTGTAATTGTGCGTTATGCTCAAGGTATGGGTATACCTGTACCGGTTAATAATTTCCTGGTTGACTTGATTAAGACGATTGAGTCAAGTTACGGATTAAAGATTGATTGAGGCCAGGTTTTTGTTTAATCATCGAGTGCTAAAAAGATATGTAGCTTCGGCTACACACTCGAGTTAGTCATAACTAAAAGCTCGCATGATCTAAATAAAAACAAAGGCGCAGAAGATAGCGATGCGCTACCTATGGAGGGGGGAGATAATGACAAAAAAGAAAATCCTGCTTATTGATGACGATGCCCTGACCTTAATGATTACCCGTGATTCCCTGCAAGACGCTGACTACGAAGTGGTCATTGCTAAAGACGGAAAAGAGGGGATAGCAAAGCTTAAGTCCGAGAATGTTGATTTGGTAATCTTGGATTTGATCCTTCCCGATATCGATGGCTTTGCTTTTCTTGATACATGTAAAGGGGATCCCCAAACAAAGGATGTGCCGGTTATTGCGTTTACCGGAAGGGATTCTAGTGAAGATATAGACAAGTTAAAAAGCAGGGGGGCACTGGCTTGTCTTGTAAAACACAAGACACCCCCGGGACATTTAGAAAATATTATACGAATGATTTTTGAGCAGCAATAAGGAAGATGGAGAACCTAAAGATTGCCCAAATCTTTAGCAATGTAGCAAAAATTTTAGAGATTAAGCAAGATAACCCCTTTCGTATCCGCGCTTATCAAAAAGCAGCACAAAGCCTAAAAGACCTTACCGAAGATATCCGCATTTTAATCAGGGAAGAAAGGCTGTCGAGCATTCCGGGGATTGGGCGGGATTTAAGCAATAAGATAAAGGAGGTTGCCGCTACCGGAAGGCTGGAGTTTTATGGCCGTCTTAAAAAAAGCCTTCCCGGGGGGCTTTTGGATTTACTTAATATTCCTTCGGTTGGGCCAAAGACTGTCCATAATCTGTATAAGAAATTAAATATAAAAAGCGTTAAAGATTTAGAAAAGGCAATCAAGGGCAATAGGTTAATTGGTATCTTTGGAATAAAGCAGAAAACAGTTGATAATATCAGGCGGGGATTATTGCTTTTTAAAAAAGATAGGGAGCGGATGCCGCTGTCAACGGCGGTTCAGGTAGCCGAAGAATTTGTCAGCCGGTTAGTTAAATTGCCTTATGTTAAAAAGATTAGCCCTGCGGGCAGCCTTAGGCGCCAGAAGGAAACCGTAAGGGATATTGATATTTTGATTGCATCTTCTAAGCCTAGCAAGGTTATCGATAAATTTACCCAATTGCCGTTTGTTAAGAATATCCAGGCTAAGGGTACGACTAAATCTTCTCTGCTTACTATCCAGGATACGCAAGTTGATTGCCGGGTAATTGCAAATAAATCTTTTGGTGCAGCCTTGCTTTATTTTACCGGCTCCAAGAATTTTAATATAAAGCTTCGCTCGATAGCGGCGAGAGAAGGGTTCAAGATTAATGAGTACGGGATTTTTCGTAAAAACAAATATTTAGGCGGACGCACCGAGAAAGAAATTTTTAAATTGCTCAAGATGTGTTATATCCCGCCGGAATTAAGGGAAGATATGGGTGAGGTAGAATTAGCAAAGAAGAATAAGCTGCCTAAGCTTATTGACATAAAGATGATTCGCGCTGATCTACATGTTCATTCGTCGTTTTCTGACGGTGAGAATTCCATAGAGGAGATGGTCGAGGCAGCAAGGAAGAAGGGGGTATTCTTACATTGCGATTACCGACCATTCTCAGCGCCTTAAGATCGCCGGCGGATTAAGTGCCCGCGATTTAAAGAAAAAGAAAAAGGAAATTGACCGGATTAACCGCCGCCTTAGGGATTTTCGTGTTCTTTACGGCGCAGAGGTGGATATAGACTCTGAAGGCAGGCTTGATTATTCTGATCGTGTGCTTCGTGAATTTGACCTTGTTATTGCTGCAATTCATAGCGGCTTCAGGCAGTCAAAAGCCAAGCTTAGCCAGCGGATAATTAATGCCTGTCAAAATCGCCATGTTCATATTATTGCGCATCCCACAGGAAGATTATGGAGCGCACGCGATGCATATGAATTGGATTTTGATCAGTTATTAAGTGTTTGCCGTGATACGAATACTGCCTTGGAGATAAATGCCTTTCCTGCCCGGCTGGATTTAAACGATCTTAACGCACGTCAGGCAAAAAGGGCAGGGGTGCGTTTAGCTATCGGCACAGACGCTCACACAATAGACGGGTTATCGGTAATGCAGTTTGGTCTTTCCGTAGCCAGGCGCGCCTGGCTTGAAGAAAAAGACTTACTTAATACCCTGCCGGTTGAAAAATTCTTAAAAGTAATAAAAAAATGATTGTTCAGCGTTGTAAGACTTTAAAAACGCGCAGTAAAATTCTTCTGTCCTCCGTTCTTTGTTCTCTGTTTTCTGTCCTCTGTTTTCTGTCCTCAGGGGTGAAGAGACAGGTTTTTCTGTCTTCTGTTCTCTGTCGCCTGTTCTCTGTTTTCTGTCTTCTGTCCTTTGTCTTCTGCGGTTGCCAGGGGCAACGTTTATATACAGACAACCGCTTAATGATGGGCACGGTTATTGAGGTAATTTCACCTGATAGCCGGGCAGCAGATATTGCATTTGGGGAAATAGAAAGGATTGAGAATTTATTAAGTTTATATAAAGAAGAAAGCGAGATTTCACGCTTAAATAAGCAAGGCAGCTTAAGGGTGAGCCCCCAAACCCTTCTGGTAATTAATAAGGCAATTAAGTTTTGGGGTGAGACCGGGGGTGTTTTTGATATTACAATTGCCCCCCTGGTTGAATTATGGGGGTTTTATAATAAGGATTATCATATTCCCGAGGATGCGAAAATCAAAAAAACATTAAGCTTAATCGGAATTGACAAAATGAATTTACGTGATAATATTGTTGAGTTTGAGGTTAAGGGGATGAAGATTGATTTAGGGGCAATTGCCAAAGGATTTGCCGTAGATTGTGCGGTTCGGGAATTGCGTTTAGCAGGGATTGATAGCGCGCTTTTGAATGCCGGCGGAGATATATATTGTTTAGGTAATAAATTCGGCCAACCCTGGCGCGTGGCAATTAAGTCAGGGCGCAATAAAGGTTTTAGCGGATACCTGGAATTGAGTGACAAGGCTGTAGCAACCTCGGGTGATTATGAACAGTATTTTGTTGTTGACCAAAAACGCTATAGCCATATCCTTAATCCTAAAACCGGAAGGCCGGCAGACTCCGGGGTGGTTAGCGTAACGGTTATTGTCGATGATTGCTTAACTGCTGATATTCTGGCAACCAGTATTTTGATTTTAGGCCAGAAAAAGGGGATTGATTTGGCAAAGAGATTTAATGCCGAGGTTAGGATAATTGAAGAAACAAATGTCAGATGAAGCCACGACTTAGCGAACGAAGTGAAGCTAAGCCGTCTGACTAAACTTGGCCCTTGACATTTTTTGCTGGTTGTTATTCGAAAACAAAATGTCAAGGGCCAATTCGCCCCGACGTATCGTCGGGGGTCATTGAAAATGTTTAAAATAATTAACAAGGTTAAATTAGCCGGGCAAATTACTAAATTAGATATTGAGGCCCCGCTTATTGCAAATAAGGCTCAAGCCGGCCAGTTTGTTGTAGTGATTAATGACGAGAAGGGTGAGCGCATTCCTTTAACCTTGGCAGATTGGGATGCTTCCAAGGGGAAGATTACCTTAATCTTTCAAGAGGTAGGTTTTTCCACAAGCAAATTAGCTGCGAAAAACACCGGCGATTCAATCGCGCATATACTTGGCCCGTTGGGGCAGCCGGCGCAGGTTAAAGATTTTTCTTTGAAAGGTTCTCCTTTATCAAATTCAGCCCCGGGTAATTCTAAAACAAGCCGCAAAATAATCTGTGTTGGGGGTGGGGTGGGGATTGCCGAGGCATTTCCTATATCAAGGGCATTTAAAGACGAGGGCTTAAGTGTTGTTGGTATTGTTGGTGCGCGCAATAAGGAATTGCTTATCTTAGAAGACAAGATGCGGGAGGCCTGTAGTGAATTATATATTGCTACTGATAACGGATCTTATGGCCAAAAGGGCTTTGTTACTGATATCCTAAAGGCAATCTTTTTAGAAAAGGCAGGGTTGAAATACAGGGAAGAAAAGGGCGATCCGCCAGGGCAGGATGCTGAATGGCAGATTGACTTAGTTTATGCGGTTGGCCCGGTTGCAATGATGCGTGCAGTCTGTGAGTTTACGCGCCGGTTTAAAATAAAGACTATCGTGAATTTGAATCCGATAATGGTGGACGCAACCGGGATGTGCGGTGCCTGTCGTTGTACGGTTGGGAATAAAATCAAGTTTGCTTGTGTTGAAGGGACTGATTTCGACGGCCATCTGGTTGATTTTCAGGAATTAGAAAAAAGGCTTAATCAATTCAAAACCCAAGAGCAACAACTGTTAGATTAATCTTTTACCCCGTTAGAGAAAGCCATCGTCAGCCCCGTTAGAAAGGAACTTTCTAACGGGGTCAACGCAAAACGTTAGCCCGGTTAGAAATTTTATTTCTAACGGGGTTTACCTTAAAATATGCGACAAAAAGTTCAACAGCAATCCCCCAAACAGCGAAGTAAGAATTTTAACGAGGTTTCCCATGGGCTTTCTGAGCGGCAGGCTAAACTGGAGGCAAAGAGGTGTCTTCAGTGTAAAAAGCCAAAATGTGTAGACGGTTGTCCAATTGGGATAGATATTCCGGGTTTCATTAATTTTATTTTGCAGAATAAACGCCAAGAGGCGCTTCTAAAGATAAAGCAAAGGAATAATCTGCCGGCAATTTGCGGCCGCGTATGTCCGCAGGAAAACCAGTGTGAAGAACTTTGCGTGCTTATCAAAACCGGCCAACCAATCAATATCGGGGCATTAGAGAGATATGCCGCTGATTTTGAATTAACCCAACCCGATGTCAGCGATAACAAGATACCCCCGGTTGTTGATTCAGGGCAAGCAAAGGTTGTTGTAGTGGGTAGTGGGCCAGCTGGCTTGACAGCAGCCGCAGATCTTGCTAGAATAGGATATCGCGTTTTGCTCTTTGAGTCATTGCATATTGCTGGCGGGGTATTGAACTACGGAATTCCGGAATTCCGTTTACCCAAAAGTATTGTCCGCAGAGAAGTGGATTATATTAAAGGCCTTGGCGTAGAATTGCATACTAATATTCTTGTTGGCCGTACATTCACTCTTGCGGATTTATTTACCGAAGGTGCCTCGGCAGTATTTCTTGCTGTCGGAGCAGGGCTGCCTCAATTCCTTGGTATCCTTGGCGAAAACCTCGGTAGGGTATATTCGGCAAATGAGTTCCTTACCCGGATAAACCTGATGAAGGCTTATCAGTTTCCTGATTATGCCACACCAATAAATATCGGAAATAAGGTTGTTGTAATCGGGGGTGGTAATGTAGCCTTTGATTGCGCGCGGGTTGGTATTAGATTAGGTAGAGACACGCAAATAGTTTATCGGCGCACAGAAAACGAAATGCCTGCCCGTAATGAGGAGATTGAAAATGCCAAGGAAGAAGGGTTAAAATTTCGATTACTTACCCAGCCAATAAAAATAATAAGCGATAAAGACGGTTTTGTCCAAGGGCTAGAATGCATAAAAATGGAATTGGGTAAGCCGGATTCTTCAGGCAGAAAGCGGCCTGTTCCAATAGAGGGTTCCAATTTTGTGCTTGATGTTGATACAGTGGTTGTTGCAATTGGCCAGAAGCCGAATCCGTTAATCAGCAAGGTTACGCCGAGGTTAAAGATTAACCCTAATGGGACAGTTTGGGTAGATGACAAATTAATGACTTCAATTTCGGGTGTTTTTGCCGGAGGGGATATTATTACCGGGGCTGATACCGTGATTTCGGCAATGGGTGCAGGAAAAAAAGCAGCAGTAGAGATCGACAGCTATATTAGAAATCAAAAGAATTAAAACCCCGATTTTTATTTGTGATTTACTCAGTTAGAGAATTCTCTCTAATGGGGTTTACTAGCTTGATTTACGATGGCCAAAATTACAGTTGAAGATATCATCTCAATGAAGGGAAAGCGTAAGATAACCATGCTTACAGCCTATGATTTTCCTTTGGCGTCTTTGATTGACCGGTCAGGGATTGATATGATTCTTGTTGGCGATTCAGTTGCAAATGTAGTACTGGGGTTAGAGTCAACCACGCAGGTAGGAATGACGGAAATGATTCATCATTCAAAGGCAGTAACCCGCGCAGCAAAATCCGCATTGGTAATCGGCGACATGCCATATGAATCCTATCAGGTTAATCCTTCTGATTCATTGGCCAATGCCAGGCGGTTTATTAATGAAGCAGGCTGTGATGCCGTAAAATTAGAGTGGTTTGACCAGTGCTTAGAAGTAACCAAGGGGCTTGTGAAAGCAGGTATTAAGGTAATGGGGCATATTGGGCTTACGCCTCAAACTGCCGATAAATTGGGTGGATTTAAGGTTCAAGGTAAAGATGCCCAAGCAGCCCAGCGATTAATTCAGCAGGCACAGGGATTAGAGGGGGTGGGTTGTTTTTCAATAGTTCTTGAGTGTGTTCCGAATAAAATAGCCGAGATCATTACTATTAAATTAAAGATACCGACAATTGGTATTGGGGCCGGCATTGATTGTGATGGCCAGGTCTTAGTAACCCATGATTTATTGGGCTTATTTGAGCGCTTTAAGCCTAAATTTATTAAGCAGTATATCAATTTATCTGTTCAGATTCAAAAGGCAATTCAGGAGTATAAGAAAGAAGTCATTGAGGGTGTTTTTCCTGCCAAGGAACACAGTTTTACAATAAAAGAAGAAGAGCTTAAAAAACTCACCCCTTAAAACGGGCCCGGGGAGTAAGAGATATGAGTAATGATTTAATGGATAAGATTGTTTCGCTTTGTAAGCGGCGGGGCTTTATATTCCCCGGTTCTGATATTTACGGGGGATTAAGTAATACCTGGGATTACGGGCCTTATGGTATAGAGCTTAAAAATAATATAAAACAAGCCTGGTGGAAGGCATCGGTTTATTCCC
>JBDRHJ010000098.1:0-8924 GCA_043816835.1 Candidatus Omnitrophota bacterium | reverse complement strand
CATCCTGAGTCTGCGGCCGGGCCGCATGATGCCAGGCATTTGTTTGGTGAGTTTATAGAAATGATAAGAAGTAGTAAGTAGTAAGTTAGTAGTGAGGGATGAGTAGTCAGGGATTAGGATTAGTTATTAGTTTTTAGTTCTTAGTTGTTAGTTTTTAGTTGTTAGAGAAGAAAGTCGTAAATCATAAGTAAGTAGTCAGTAGTGAGGGATTAGGATTAGTTGCGAGAACAGATTTTTATTTTATTGTTTCGAAGTCCCGAGCGGCTGAAAGAAGTCCTGAGCGAAGTCGAAGGACAAAGCCGAGGGATTAGTTGTCAGCTTTTAGTTATTAGAAAACATAGGAGTTGTGGTTAATTAATAAAAAAATACTCTATGTCTTCAGTGGTTAGTTTTAAAAACTCTGTGTTCTCTGTGGTCACAAGTTGTAAGATTTAAGTTATAAGTAATAATAAAAAATGCCAAAGCGCACAGACATAAAAAAAATCCTGATTATTGGTTCAGGCCCGATTGTGATTAGCCAGGCTTGTGAGTTTGATTATTCCGGCTCTCAGGCTTGTAAGGTCTTAAAGTCCGAAGGATATAAAGTAATTCTCGTGAATTCAAACCCGGCAACAATCATGACTGACCCGAAACTGGCAGATAAGACTTATATTGAGCCGATTACAAGCGTAATCTTATCCAAGATCATAAAAAAGGAAAGGCCGGACGCATTATTGCCGACATTAGGGGGTCAAACTGCTTTAAATGTTACGGTAGATTTGGCAAAAAAAGGGATATTAAAAAAATATAAGGTTCAGGTTTTAGGCGCAGGGGTTTCTGTAATAAAGTCTGCTGAGGACAGGGAAGAGTTCAAAAAGATAATGCTTAAAATCGGAATGGATTTACCGGTCAGCGGCAGGGCACATAGCCTGAAACAAGCAACTGAAATTGCCCAAAAAATCGGTTTTCCGATTGTCATCCGTTCCAGCTTTACATTAGGGGGTACCGGGGGTTCAGTTGCCTATAATATTGATGAATTTAAGGAATTGGCGCAGCGGGGGCTGGAAAGCAGTATAATTTCCGAAATACTGCTTGAGGAGTCATTGTTAGGCTGGAAGGAATTTGAATTAGAGGTAATGCGCGATAAGAATGATAATGTTGTGATTATTTGCTCTATCGAGAATTTTGACCCTATGGGTGTGCATACCGGGGATTCGATTACAGTTGCCCCGGCACAGACCTTAACTGATAAGGAATATCAAAGGATGCGCGATAGCGCAATCAGGATTATCCGCGCAATTGGGGTAGAAACCGGCGGTTCAAATATTCAGTTTGCGGTGCATCCGGAAACCGGCCGCCAGGTTGTGATTGAGATAAATCCCCGAGTTTCCCGTTCATCGGCGCTTGCATCTAAAGCTACGGGATTTCCGATTGCCAAAATTGCCGCAAAATTGGCAGTTGGCTATACCCTGGATGAGATTCCTAATGACATTACCAAGAAAACGCCGGCTTGTTTTGAACCAACCTTGGATTATTGCGTGGTAAAGATTCCACGTTTTACATTTGAGAAATTCCCCAGTGCCGATTCGAATTTATCGATTGCAATGAAATCCGTAGGCGAAGCCATGGCAATCGGCCGGACATTTAAAGAAGCCTTAGGTAAGACATTGCGTTCCCTGGAAATAGGATTAGCCGGATTAGATGATTTAAAAGATAGCCCTTTGGAAGATGAATTAAAAAGAAATTTACGCAATCCCAATGCATTAAGGATTCTTTATGTTAAATATGCGATAAAAAAAGGGTGGGATATTGAAGATATTTATAATCTAAGCAAAATTGATCGTTGGTTTTTGGAAAATATCCGGCAGATTGTTGAGTTAGAAGGCAAGATAAGGTTGGCGGGCAAGCCGGTAAAAATAACCGCCGAACTGTTGCTAAAAGCAAAGCAATACGGTTTTTCGGATTTACAGATTGCCCGGATGTTAAATTGCCAGGAACAGGAAATAAGGCAATTAAAGAACAAGCTGGGGATAAAGCCCCTTTACCGGGTTGTTGATACTTGTGCCGCTGAATTCGAGGCCAAGACGCCTTACTATTACTCAACCTATGAATCGAGTCCGGAAAGCTTCTGAATTTGTCAGCGAAAATCATAGAACAAAAGTGATATTTGAGTATTTACAAAAGGAAAAATAAAGCTATAATAAGAAGCTATGAAGAACAAGGTCGGATTTGATAACGAAAAATACCTTAAAGAGCAGAGTGCATATATACTGGAGAGGGTAAGCAAATTTAGCGGTAAGCTCTATCTTGAATTCGGGGGGAAATTGCTTTATGATTATCATGCTGCCAGGGTGCTTCCCGGGTATGACCCTAATGTTAAGATAAGGCTGCTGCAGCAGCTTAAAAACAAACTTGACATTATACTCTGTATCTATGCCGGTGATATTGAGAAAGGGAGGATACGCGGTGATTTCGGCATAACCTATGATGTGGATGCCTTTAAGCTAATTGATGATTTAAGGCATTATGGGGTCGAGATTCTCGCGGTAGTGATAACCCGTTTTGATAATAAGCCCCAGGCAGTAAAGTTTAAGGATAAATTAGAAAATCGCAACATCAAGGTCTATACTCATTCAGCTACCCGGGGATACCCTACGGATGTAGATTTGATTGTAAGCGAAGACGGCTATGGCCGTAACGCCTACATTAAAACCAGGCACCCGCTTATAGTTGTTACCGGGCCGGGCCCGGGCAGCGGGAAGCTGGCAACCTGCCTTTCTCAGCTCTACCATGATTATAAAAACGGTATAAAATCAGGGTATGCTAAGTTTGAAACATTTCCAATCTGGAATTTACCGCTTAAACATCCGGTGAACATAGCTTATGAAGCTGCTACTGCTGATATCGGGGATTTTAACCTCATTGATCCGTTTCATTTAGATGCCTATAAAGAGAGTACGGTTAACTATAATCGCGATGTCGAGATATTCCCGGTAATAAAGAGGGTATTAGAAAAAATCACCGGTTCGGAATTGACTTACCGGTCTCCTACTGATATGGGGGTTAATCGGGCCGGTTTTGCGATTGTTAATGATGATGTGGCAAAAGAGGCAGCAAAGCAGGAGACAATCAGAAGGTACTTTAGGTACCGCTACGAGAATATTTTAGGGCTTGAGAAAAAGGAAACAATAGACAGGGCGAAACTTTTACTAGAGGAGTTGGATTTAAGGCAAGAGGACAGGGCAGTGGTTGTTTCAGCCCGTAAAGCCGCAGAAGAAGCACAAGATAAAAAGAAGCCCCAGGATGGCATTAGTTGCGCCGCTGCCGTAGAATTAAGCGACCAGCGGATTATAACCGGCAAGAATTCATCTTTGATGCATGCTGCTTCCGCGCTTATTTTGAATGCAGTAAAAGAATTAGCCGAGGTTCCGGATAAGATTCATTTGTTATCGCCTAATCTGATAGAACAGATCGGAAGCCTTAAAAAGGATATTCTGGGTTTAAAGTCAGAGTGTTTGGATTTAGAAGAAATACTTATTGCCTTAAGCATAAGCGCGGCAACAAATCCTACGGCAGAATTGGCAATGAAAAAATTAAAAGAACTTGAAGGCTGCGAAGTGCATATAACCCATATTCCCACCCCTGGCGATGAAGCAGGATTAAGGAACCTACGCGTTAACCTCACCACTGATGCGAATTTTCCTTCAAGGGATTTATTTATTACCTAGTGCCATCCCGCGTATAAAAAATTACCTAATCACTAAACTATTAACCGCTTAGGTCCAGGGCGGGGTTTGATTTGAAGGGTTTTTGATGAAGCAAGAATGGGTAGCAATTTTAGATTTTGGCTCACAATATACACAACTTATTGCGCGGCGGGTAAGAGAATTAAAGGTTTACTGCGAAATCCTTCCTTATAAAACTTCCCTCAAGAAACTTCTTAAGGATAAACCAAAGGCAATTATCCTGTCCGGCGGCCCGGCTACGGTTACTAAGGCCGGCGGCCCGATGATTCCTCGCGAAGTATTTGATTTAGGAATTCCTATCCTGGGAATATGTTATGGCATGCAGCTTATGGTTAAGGTTTTAGGCGGCAGGGTTGAATCTGTTCTGAGGCGTGAATATGGGGGGGCAGATTTAATTATTGATAAGCGTGATGATTTATTCAATTGCGTCAAGCGCCGTCTTGGTGTTTGGATGAGCCATGGGGACCGGGTAATTAAGCTTCCCCCGGGATTTATCAGGCTTGCCCATACATTTAACTGCCCGGCGGCTGTAATCAGGAATAAAGCTAAAAGGCTCTGGGGTGTGCAATTTCATCCTGAGGTAGTTCATACTGATCAGGGAAGGCGGATTCTTGATAATTTCTTAAAGAGAATATCCGGCTGCGAAGGCAAATGGACAATGAAGTCATTTATCAGGGATTCCATAGAACAAATAAAAGCAAGGGTAAAAAAAGAGCGCGTTCTCTGTGCCTTAAGCGGCGGTGTAGACTCTACGGTCCTGGCAGCACTCCTTCATAAGGCAATAGGCAGGCAATTGACTTGTGTTTTTGTTGATAATGGTTTATTAAGAAAAGACGAAGCCAAAACAATTGTGCAAAGGTTCAGGCATGACCATAGCATTAATTTAATCCACATTAATGCCGGGGAAAGTTTTTTAAAGAAACTAAAAAGGGTTTCGGATCCCGAGCAGAAACGAAGGATTATCGGCAAGGAATTTATTAATATATTCGAGAGGCAGGTTAAAAAAATCGGCAAGGTAAGATTTCTAGCTCAAGGGACATTGTATCCGGATGTAATTGAATCAATATCGCCCTGGGGCGGCCCCTCGGCAGTAATTAAGACTCATCACAATGTAGGGGGATTGCCTAAAAGAATGCGTTTTGAATTAATTGAGCCGTTCCGGTTTTTATTTAAAGATGAAGTAAGGCTGGTTGGCAAAGAATTAGGATTGAATCCGCAGGCAATATCAAGGCATCCCTTTCCGGGCCCGGGATTAGCAGTAAGGATAATCGGGGAGGTAACTAAGGAACGCCTGGGAATTTTAAGGGAGGCAGATAAAAGGATTCAGGATGAAATTAAAAAGAGCGGCTTTTATAAAAAGATTTGGCAGTCATTTGCGGTATTGCTTCCTGTTAGGACAGTCGGGATTATGGGTGATCAGCGGACCTATGAAAATGTAGTGGCTATCCGTGCGGTTACCAGCCTTGACGGGATGACTGCTGATTGGGCGAAACTGCCTCATTCCCTTATTGAAAGAATCTCCCGCAGGGTTATTAATGAGGTTAAGGGCGTTAACCGGGTTGTCTATGATGTAAGCTCTAAGCCCCCCGCAACCATTGAGTGGGAATAATTTAGTTGTCAGTTGTCAGTTGTCAGAGAAGAAAGTTGTAAGCGAGTAACAAGATTCTTTGGGTCATAGGCTTTAAGTCATAGGTTGTAAGTTTGGAATTTATGGCTTAAGACTTAGGACTTATGACTCTTAGGTCCCGAGCGAAGCCGAGGGATTAGCTTTCAGTTGTTAGAAAATCCTAAAAACTGATAACTAATATGGTTTAACAAAGCAATAAAAATGTGTGGAATATTCGGAATTTATGGCCATCCAGAAGCTGCCCGGCTCGCCTATTTAGGTATTTATGCGCTTCAACATCGAGGGGAAGAAAGCGCCGGGGTAGTCAGCTATAACGGCAAGAAGGTAAAATCCTGTAAAGGTGTCGGCTTAGTCGGTGATGTTTTTGATGAAGCCAAGATCAAGGGATTAAGCGGGCATATAGCTATTGGCCATAATCGCTATTCAACAACCGGCTCAAGCCTTTCAAAGAACATCCAGCCCTTTCTGGTTAATTACCGCAAATCCCCGATTGCTATTGCGCATAATGGCAATTTTACTAATACTGCCCAGCTTTATGAGCGGCTTGAGAAGCAGGGGGCTATTTTTCAAACCACAACCGATTCCGAACTTATTATTCATCTCTTAACAAGGTCGCAAAAAAGCGATTACCGGGATAACCTTGCCTCGGCGCTTAATCAGGTTCAGGGCGCATACTCTTTGGTTTTAATGATTGGCGACATTTTAATAGGGGCGAGGGACCCCCATGGGTTTAGGCCGCTATGTTTAGGTAAGCTTAACAACGCATATGTTTTAGCCAGCGAGACCTGTGCTTTGGATTTGATTCAGGCAGAATATATCCGGGAGATTGAGCCGGGCGAGATTGTGTTTATCGGTAAGCAGGGGATTGAATCAATTAAGCCATTTGTTTCAATCAAGCATTCCTTGTGTATTTTTGAGTATATTTATTTTGCCCGCCCTGATTCAAATATATTCAACCATAATGTTTATTTGGTGCGCAAGCAACTAGGCGAGGCATTAGCCAGGGAGCATCCATCCAGGGCAGATTTGGTTATGCCGATTCCTGATTCAGGTACTTCTGCGGCCTTGGGGTTTGCTAAAGAATCAGGTATTGCTTATGAGTAAGGGGTAATTCGTAATCATTATATCGGACGTACCTTTATTCAGCCCAGTCAATTTTTGCGTGATTTCCAGGTTAAGGTTAAACTTAACCCAATCAGGGACATCCTAAAGGATAAACAGATTATTTTGATTGAAGATTCGATTGTCCGCGGCACAACCAGCCGCTTAAGGGTAAATACATTGCGTCAAGCCGGCGCAAAAAAGATTCATATGCGCGTTAGCTGCCCGCCCTTAAAATTTCCTTGTTTTTATGGGATTGATTTTCCTACCAAAAAGGAACTTATTGCCTCCAATCATAATGTAGATTGGATCCGAGATTTTATCGGATTGGATAGCTTAGGTTATCTTAGCCTTGAGGGTATGCTAAAATCCATGCCTTTGCCGGCTGATCAATTCTGCACTGCTTGTTTTAGCGGGAAATATCCTATTAAACCCGCCGGCCGTTTATCCAAAAATATCCTTGAGTAATATTCTTAAAGGGATTTCTAAGAAGGCTATCCGATAATTTTCTTGATACCTATACGATTTATGATAATATATCAACCGTTTGATTAATCTTCATGTTTAACTTATAAGAAAGGAAAGGGGTTTATATGGTGAGTAGCCCCGGAAAAAAAATAGCGGGATTTTTTTCTTCGGTTAAGCTGGCAATAACATTGTTGGTGTTTATAATTTTAGCTTCGATTATCGGCACATTTATACCTCAGGGCATTTCGTCTGCAGAATATATCCAAAGGTATGGCAGGGGGGTTTATAATCTTTTTTCCCTGTTCGGTTTTACTTATATCTATCGAGTTTGGTGGTTTATTCTTCTCTTATCTTTATTAGGCCTTAATTTATTAATCTGCACCCTGAAGCGAATCAAATTTCTTAAAAAATCAAGCGGCTTAATTATTACCCATGTTAGCATCCTGGTTATTTTAAGCGGGGCTATCGTAGGTGCGCTTTGGGGTGAACGGGGGTTTATGTCTATTTATGAAGGCGAAATCAGGGGTTCTTTTATGCTTAACAACCAGGAACGAAAAATAGATTTTCAAGTACAGCTCGAGGAATTTATATTAGAATGGTATCCTGAAAATCATCAAATTACCGCAGGGGTTAAGAACCCTGAGATTAACAAGGTTTTTAATATCGAGGCAGGCAAAAAATATCCTATTGAAGGGACAAATTATATATTTGAGGCCTTGCGCTACCTGCCGGATTTTTATTTAGACAGCAGTAATAATGCCAAGACAAGGGGGGAAGCGCCGAATAATCCTGCGGTTTTAGTGCGCATTAACAATGGCGAGGTTAACGAAGAAAGATGGTTGTTTGCAAATTTCCCCGACTTTTCTGAAGGCAAGGATAAAAATATCAGACTCTCTTATCAATGGCTGGGCAGAATAAAGGATTTTAAAAGCAGATTAAGGGTAATTGAAGATGAAGAGGTAATTCTGACCAAGACAATTGAGGTTAATCATCCCCTTAAGTTTAGGGGGTATACATTTTATCAATCAAGCTATGACCCTGAGCAGCCTAACTGGACCGGCTTGCAAGTAGTTAAGGACCCGGGGGTTGCTTTGGTTTATCTGGGATTTATCTTGCTTAACATAGGGATCATCCTGGTTTTTTATACCAAAGCAGGATTAAGGCAGGGTTTGAAAAATAAATAGGCCGTCACAAAACTCGCTCTTTTAAATAGTAAAGAAGGATTTAATAAAGCGCAATTTACGATTATGACCTAATTTAATTGCTGCTAAGGCTACAGCCAGCACTGAGATATGGGCCAGAGAGCATAGATTGGCTGTGGTATTCAAGCCTTTGACAGAGGATCGCTGCATAGAGAACACTAGTAGTCGAGAGAATATCCTCTCGCTGGATGTACGCAAGATATACAGTTTTTTAAAAGCCTGAGACCCATAATCGATATTTTGCCTGATAGATGTATCTACATCTATTCTTAAATTAACAACGCAACCGTAGCGATTAGAGTAAAATTTAGGATGGTTCCAAGGACAAAACCATCCTACTTTGCGAGCAAAACTTTTTCTTGCTTTGACAGGACATATAAATTTATGCCTCATACGATTCTGTTCTTTGTCATAGTATTTACCCTGGTTGATCATCTCAAAGCCAGCTAGACAGATTGGTATACCTTTAGGAGAGAACTTACCCGTATGATCCTTAGCTCCCCTTGGGTTTCTAGCAATAACAGGCTTAGCCTTTAGCTTTTTTACCACATATTCAATAATGCCAGCTGAGTCAAAAGCAGAATCAGCAATAACTGCTTTAGGCGATAATCGGTATGTATCCTTAAGATATTTTAACTGAGAGATAAGCAAAGTTGACTCATGAACATTTGCTGGCTTGGTGATTTCAACCAGAGGTAATTCAGATATAGCATCATTGATGATATGATTACGGTATCCCCAGAAGAATTGAACTTTTTTAGCGCTTGGATATACCACATAAGCACCTAACCGTGCTTCTTT
>JBDRHJ010000097.1:0-9059 GCA_043816835.1 Candidatus Omnitrophota bacterium | reverse complement strand
CCGCCATAACCACCACCCGGCGGCATCATTGAGGATGCATCCTTTTTATCTTCGGGCTTATCTGCGATTAAAACTTCTGTAGTCAAGAGAAGTCCGGAGATACTAGCTGCATTCTGCAATGCGGTCCGGGTAACCTTAGTTGGATCAATTACCCCAGATTGAATCATATCCACATATTTATCCTGATTTACGTCATAGCCAAAATTGGGCTTATCATCCTTGACATGTTGAACTACTATTGAGCCTTCAAGCCCGGCATTATTAACTAATTGACGAATCGGCTCTTCAAGCGCGCGTTTTATGATCTTAACCCCGATATTCTCTTCGCCATCCAAGATCAGTTTTTCAAGCACGGGCAATGTACGAAGCAGTGCTACCCCGCCGCCGGGAACTATACCCTCCTCTACGGCTGCGCGCGTAGCATGCAAGGCATCTTCCACGCGTGCCTTTTTTTCTTTCATTTCGGTTTCGGTAGCTGCACCGACGTTAATAACCGCAACCCCGCCGGATAATTTAGCTAATCGCTCCTGAAGCTTTTCACTATCATAATCCGAATCACTTCCTTCGATCTGCTTTCTGATTTGAGCAATGCGGGCGTTAATTGATGCGCTTTTGCCTGCGCCTTCAATAATTGTCGTATTATCTTTATCGACCTTAACGCGTTTTGCCCGGCCTAAATCATCAACCTCAACATTCTCTAACTTAATCCCAAGGTCTTCAGTTATTGCCTTGCCTCCGGTAAGAACTGCAATGTCTTCTAACATTTCCTTGCGGCGATCGCCATAACCGGGTGCCTTAACTGCGCAAATCGATAAAGTTCCGCGAATCTTGTTAACCACTAATGTAGCTAAGGCTTCGCCTTCCACCTCTTCGGAAATAATAAAAAGCGGCTTTCCGGTGCGGGCAATCTTTTCCAGAAGCGGCAGCAAATCCTTAAGCGCGGAAATTTTCTTTTCATTGATTAATATATAGGGATTCTCAAGTACGCATTCCATTCGCTCGGCATCAGTAACAAGATACGGTGAAAGATAACCCTGATCAAACTGCATACCCTCTACTACATCAAGGGTTGTTGCCATTGACTTGGCTTCTTCAACCGTTATTACCCCGTCTTTACCAACCTTATCCATTGCGTCAGCAATCAGGTTGCCGATAGCCTGGTCGCAATTCGCTGCAATAGTAGCGACCTGGGCAACCTCTTTTTTGTCCTTTATTGGCTTAGAAAGATTCTTAAGCTCCTCAACTACCTTTGCTACCGCAATATCAATACCGCGCTTCAAAGCCATGGCATTTGCCCCGGCAGTCACATTCTTAAGGCCTTCGCGATAAATTGACTCAGCAAGTATGGTCGCGGTAGTTGTTCCATCCCCTGCGTTATCGGAAGTTTTCTCAGCAACCTCCTTAACCATTTGTGCGCCCATATTTTCAAATGGATCTTCTAATTCAATCTCCTTTGCTACGGTTACCCCATCCTTGGTGATTGTCGGAGAACCAAATTTCTTATCGAGAACCGCATTGCGCCCCTTTGGCCCCAAGGTAACCTTTACCGCAGCGGCTAATTGCTCTACACCGCTTAAAAGTTTTCGGCGGCCTTCATCTTTAAAAATAATCTGTTTCGCCATTACACTTCCTCCTTAAATTAATATTACTTCTTTAGTTATTTCATTATCGCAAGAATATCTTCTTCGCGCATAATTAATAACTCTTCGCCTTCTTTGGTGGTAATTTCGGTTCCGGAATATTTGCCGTACAATACCTTATCGCCGACTTTAACTTCAAGCGGCTGGAGAGTCCCGCTTTCTAATAATTTACCTTTGCCTACGGCAACAACTTTGCCTTCCTGAGGTTTTTCTTTAGCGGTATCAGGTAATACAATACCCCCTTTTGTTTTTCCTTCTGCTTCCAGGGACTTAATTACTATCCGGTCACCCAATGGCTGAATACTCATTTTGCTACACCTCCTTAACAGTTTGTGTTTTATATTAGCACTCTCCTACATGAAGTGCTAATATTACTATAAAAGCCTTTTCTTGTCAAGCATTTTTTTATTAAATTTTTTGTCGGCATAGAATATAAACTCAGTTCAAATGTTTAAATAAAGAATGCCATATATATAAGCATAACTTATTTATTGACAATAAGTTATAACTAAGACCCAAAATTATAATTTGATTATTTTCCTGTGTTTACGGGCTGCGTAGATATTGCGGGTATCAAAAATTAACCGGGAATTCTTTAAAAGAAAATTATAATTAACCCCTGAGTGATCGGTTAAAATAGCCACACAATCAAACCGGCCCAAGTTCTCTTTAGTAAGTTTAATTGAATTAAGCCTGATATGATTAATCCTTAAATAAGGAATTATCGGGTCATGATAGTTAACGCGGATATTCCGATTTTTTAGAATATCGATCACATCTAATGCCGGGGATTTTCTTAAATCCTTAACATCCCGTTTATAGGTAACACCGATAACCAGAACGCGCATATTCTTTAAGGCCTTCTTCTGAGCGTTAGGGCGGTTTTTATTATCGCGTAAAATCCCTTCTAATCGCTGAACAATATACATCGGCATAAAAGTGGTCATTTTTGAAGCAAGCTTAATAAACTGCGAATTAAACCCAAAACGCCTTGCTTGCCAATCAAGATAAAGCGGGTCTTTAGGGATACAATGCCCCCCTACCCCGGCAGAAGGATAAAACGGCATAAAACCAAATGGCTTGGTGCTTGCGCCATGGATAACCTCCCAAATATCAATGCCCATTTTGTGCGCCATCATTGCCATTTCATCAATTAATCCGATATTTACCAAGCGAAATGTATTTTCAAGCAACTTTACTGTTTCTGCTACCCTGGCTGAAGAAACACACAGCACCTTATCAATAATAATCTTGTACACCAACTTTGCCAAACCCGCTGATTCACTATTGATACCTCCGATTATCTTCGGGATTTTTCGTAATGGATACGCTTTATTGCCCGGGTCAATTCGTTCCGGAGAAAAACAAAGATAAACCCCACGCGGTAAATTAAGCCCGTGTTTCTTAAGAATCGGCAGGATTACTTCTTCGGTTGTCCCGGGATAAGTTGTGCTTTCTAAAACAACCAAAGATCCGGACTTAAGATTATCGGCAACCGCCTTTATTGCGCTTAAGATATATGAAATATCCGGATGATGCCTTTTTTTTAAGGGAGTGGGAACACAGACAAAAACTACATCGATATTTTTAAGAACTTTAAAATCACCGCTTACTTTAAAATATCCGCGCTGAATAACCCTACCCAATTCCTTGCTGCCGATATCGGTAATATAGGATTTCTTTTTTTTCAATAAACGCAACCGGTCTTTATCAACATCAATCCCGAATACAGAAAAACCCTTATTGGCAAACTCATAAGCCAAAGGAAGCCCTACGTAGCCAAGCCCAACCACTGCTATCTTTAGTTGCTTTTGCCGGATTTTCTCTTTAAATTCAGTAAGCTTTTGTTTCATTTTATACCTCACATATATACTGTTATAACGTATCCTCTAAAGGCGGATGATACTCTTGATGGGCATAATCGAACTCGCTTTCCCTAAAGATCCTTAGGTTAAATATACACCAAAATGACACATCGGTTTTTGCTTCATATTTTTTCTTTCGGTTAAATGTAAGCTCAATGGTTGCGCAGTGTAAATCACGGATAACCGTATACTCCTGTTCCCTTAAACCACGCCTATGACTGCCAAAGCTCCCAAATTCATAACGCTCATAAACCCGCAATTGCCATTTGGGATTTATCCGCCAATTTAACTCCGTAGTCATTTCTTTGCTTTCCCCCCTTGAATAGCGATGGCCTAAACCAAGGCTTACAGAACCAAATGTTAACGTATTATCAAAGCTTACAGATGAAAAATAATCATTACGGTGGTTATAAGTGGCATCCGCAGACATCCGTAACCAGGCAAAGGGAACAAGCGATAATTCAAAGAGAAAATCCGTAAACCGGTCCTGCCCTTTTGAAAACCCGGAAGACTTGGAATACATTATATAATCCGAAGATACCCGAAGGCTTGCGATGTCGGTAATATTGCCGTCCCGCTTTGTCTGTAATTTATTTTCTAATGCTACGCTAACGCGGTTATCGCCATTGATTCCATCGCCAAATTTCGCCACCCTAAGAGGTGAAACCGTAGGCTCATGAATATATTTAAATTTTACCTCCGGCGCAATAACGTGGCGCAGCTTATCTATGTTTAATCCCCAAAAATTCGTCACCAGATTAAAAACACGATAAACCTTTGTACTCATATCTATTCCGCTATAGAAGGTAGTGCGCGGCGTAAGCGTCTCGCCTGCGTCATCTTTACTAAAATAAGTCTCACGTATTCCGGAATATGGGGAAAACTCAATAAACATGAACCTTATTGGCATGGTAAGCTGATTATAGGTATCAAACTTAACAACATCATCATCCAGGGGCGATGGTGTAGCGTATTTATTGTTAAGGCTTGCTAATGTTGAGTTGTTTTCAAAATAAAACGGGCTTTCGCCGATTTGATGATCCGAAAAATTAAAAGTAATCTCAGGTAATTTTTCAGCAGTGCTATACCACCGATTTGTCCGCTTTTGCACAATCATATTCAAATTCCAATAAGGCTGTGTATAGCTGGTTAATACATATGATTCCGGCATTGAGTCTTTTTCGTATTCTTCATAAAAATAATCGCGCAGGAAATTAGTTGAATGCCATCCCCGCCGCCCATCCTCGATGCGGTAATATTGGGCAGTAAGTTGTGTATTGTCGTTAATATCCCACTGGTGCCGCAGTCTCCCAAAATAGCGTTGAAATTCCTGATGAAATGCCTGATCATCATGCCAGCGCCGCTCTTTGGTATAATAAACCTTGAAATCCCCCTTACCGTAATTAACCGTATTGTAATTAATACCAAAACCCTCGGCAAACTCCCATTCTTCCCTCCAGTCAAGGTATAATTTTAAACGCACATTCTCATTTATATCATGGCGCCAGATACTTAAAAGATAAAGCCCCCAATCACTGGTTTTTCCTGCTTTAAACTGCACCTTCCAAAACGGATCCTTCAAATCATGGGTATAGCGGGGTAAATAGAAAAAGGGGACATTATACCAATACAAAACATTTGACCTGGCAATCACTTTATCATTCGGATAAACCTCAACCCTTTTTGACTGCACGCGAAAATGCGGCTGGTCATAATTACAACTGGAAAAGAATCCGTCTTTAACTGTGTATAGGCTTTCGCTCTCACGCTGAGCTGTATCGCCAAAATAATAATACGGAGAAGAACGCAGCTTACCCGGAATAATATTGCCTTTTTTTGTTTCGAAGTTATAAACAAGCTTATCTGTTTCAAGAATCCCCTGGGGATCCTGAAGCCGCACATTGCCGGTTGCAATTAAGTCTTTAGTCTGGGTATTAACCACGATTTTCTCACAGGTCATGCGGGCATCGGCATATGTTACAATAACATTTCCCTCAGCAACCACCTCGTTGCTTTCCGCAAAATACTCCACCTTATCCCCGTCAACAACAACCGGGGCAGTTTCTTTTACGATATTTTTTGATTCATAGACAGCTGAATTTCCTGCCTTATCCGTGACTATGTATCGGTATTTATATGCTTTGCCGCCTGCTAACAGATCAAGATTATCTTCATACGCACGAACCCCGGGCTTAATTAATGCTATCGTGCTAAAAGGAGAAAATACCCCTGGGGTTTGATCAATATAATCCGCACTTGCCCTTTCTAATGTTCTTGATCCTATCCCATTACGGTCACTACCCTCATTTAAGGAAATCTTTATTTTCTTTGAAGTGGTTTCTCCGTTTAGGTACGAAATACTGCCCCCCTCAGGCGGCACCATATCAATATATTTACCCCCTTTAACCCCCCTGCTGATTATTTTATTAGCCGCAACATCAATGCTGATTATAGTTATTGCTTCAGGGATTTCACCTATTGCAGCCTTATCACGCGAAATTGTTCGTTTGTATAAATAATCAGTGCAGCTCGCTTTAAAAGGGGATAATAATTCCAAGGCCATATTATTGATAATCCCATTGGTATTTATGCTAATCGGAGAAATTGCCCAGCCATACAAGGTATGGCTTTTATCAAAAGGGGTTAGGAATTTTAAAGCTACGTCATTTGCAGCCCCTTCGGCGTCTATGCTAATAAAGGCAATCCATTCCAGCTGGAAATCTGCCAACAAAAATGGCTTTAAGGGAAAAAATGAGGATTGGTCAGCGGCAGCAATTGTAATCTTAGTAAAATAAGCACCCTCCTTTAAATAAGCAGCGTTAAGAGTATCCGTGCACTTTGCATCCATATAATAACCGATAGCAAACCCCGTTAGAGAATTCTCTCTAACCCCGTTAGAAATTTTATTTCTAACGGGGCTAACGGTTTCCGCTGACGGTGGCATTAAACCACCGTCAGCGTCTAAATCTTTCCCACCACCGACTTCTTCGGTGGCTTTCTCTAACGGGGTAAATAAAGGTGATTTCGTATCCCTGGTTGCGCTGTTAGTTACCTCTGCATAACCCAGCTTAAAACCGGCAAAAAACAATATCCCGCTGATTATTGCTAAATAAGTACATGACAGCAAAAACTTGCGAATACGCAATTTAATCATTGAATCATTAAATAAAATAAATATGCCGTTTCTTTAAACCCCTTTAGGCCTTACTAATACTGCTGCGCCGATAAGCCCGGCATTCTCACCAAGCCTACCCTTAATAACCCGCACATGCTTTGCCGGAACAGGCATTGCATTTGCTTGAATCGTTTTTTTAATACTGTCGAATAGTATTTTGCCTACATTCGCCACGCCCCCGCCAATCACAACCGCATCAAGGTTAAGCAAGTTAACTACGCCGCTTAATGCAATGCCTAATAAATAGCCAACTGTTTGCCAAATCCTGATTGCTTGAGGATTACCCTTTTTTGCTAAATTACTTAATCTTTCAAGCGATACCTTTTCTTTAAACACTGTTTTCGCCCGCATTAAAATCCGCTGATTACCTATATATGCCTCAAGGCAACCTCGGCTGCCGCACTTACACCTTTTTCCCTGAATCATTATTGGAATATGCCCGATTTCTCCGGCAGTAAACTTTCCCCCCCGGTAAAGCCGGTTTCCTAAAATAAGCCCGCCGCCTACGCCTGTACCAAGGGTAATGCCAAGCACATTCTTGAACCCTTTGGCAGCGCCAAGGTAAAATTCCCCTAAGGTAAATAGATTGGCATCATTATCAAGATAAATCGGGAGTTTTATTTTATGATTGAGGAGCGAGGAGAGTTTTATATTTTTCCATCCGGGGATATTTGGCAAAAAATGAACTACGCCCTTTCTTATGTCTACCGGGCCAGGCACGCCTATGCCGACCCCCAGGATATCCTTTTTATCTAAAGCATATTTTTTAAGCGCTGATTTTATAGATTCAGCTATTGCCTGGATTAATTCTTGCGAATTCGCAAACGTTTGAGTAGCAAGCCTTTTTTGGGCAATAATTCTAAATTTCGTATTTAAAATTGCAAATTTTAAATTTGTCCCGCCTAAATCAATACTGATGATATATTTACCCTTCATCCGGTTAAAAACCCTTCCTGTAAATCATCGCTTTTAACATATCGCACAAGCCCAAAAACTTATCCCCGAGGATTTTCTTCTTCGCCCCAAAAACAAACCCGATTCCTGCCGGTTTTTTTTGCGCGGTATAATGCCTGGTCCGCCGTATCGATTACATCGTGCGCATCGGTTGCATCAAAGGGGAAAACGCTGCATCCGATACTTACGGTGATTTGCAAATCTTCATCGTAAGCGCGGATATGCTGGTTGGCAATAGCTTGGCAAAGCCGCAAACTGACATACTTACCTTCTTCCTTATCAATATCGGGAAGAATAATCGCAAACTCCTCTCCCCCATATCGCGAAACAATATCGATCTGGCGCAGGTTATCCTTAACGATGTTTGCGGCCGCGCTTAATAAAACATCCCCTACTAAATGCCCGTAGGTATCATTGTACGTCTTGAAATGGTCAAGATCCAGCATCAGAAAAATGAATTTCAGGCCGAACTTAGTTGAGCGAATAATCTCGTCTTCTAATTTTTCCTGAAAATAACGCCTTAAAAACAATCCGGTCAGGCTATCGGTAATCGATAATTCTTCGATTCGGGCATAAAGGCTTGCCCGCTTGAATATAAGACTAAACTGATTAAGTAGAATATGGAGTTTATCTTCATCCTCGGGCTTAAGCCCTTTTATTGCCAAGTGCCCGATTAATTCCTTACTATCAGCCTCTTCCCCCTTGAGCTGCGCAAAAATCTTTTTAAATGGATTTAAAGGAAAAAGCGTATAATCAGAAAACCCCCCTAAATCTGTCCCTTGTTTTACCAACTGGCAATCCTCGAGAGATATCCTTTCTTTTAACCTCTCCCGAAAAAATGAAAATACATCATTCAGGTTGCGGTATTTTGTCAGCTCTTTGGTGATTTCATAAAGCTCAATTAAATCCTCTACCCTATCTGATAAAGCCGCGTTTATATCTTCGATTTTTAAGCTCTTTTTTCTCAATATATCGCGGTCGTTCTTGGTTAGCTCATAAGCCGATTCTGCTTTTTTAAGTTGTTTTTCCTGCCAAGACCTTAAAGCAAAGATTGAAATTAGAGAAAGAAAAAATAAAAAACCCGCAATCAACATAAGCATTTTTTTTGCGCGAATCCGGCGTTTATGCCAATTTATTAAGTATATTATTCTGCTACGCAAAACTAATGAAAATATTAGTTTTGCTTCGCAGGAATATTCTCGGTCAGAATAATTACTCCGAAGCAAAAGAGGCGTTTTTATTGCTTTCGCGAAGGGGAATAGATTTAATCCGGGCCTAAATCCGCACAAGCTTGTATCAAAAACTAGCCAATATTCACCTGATTCTTTCCTTTGCGTTTTGCATTATACAAAGCCGCATCTGCCTTGAAAATCAAATCTGAAGCACCTGCGATATCCGAAGATAATCCGGCTAATCCGATAGAAA
>JBDRHJ010000096.1:0-10109 GCA_043816835.1 Candidatus Omnitrophota bacterium | reverse complement strand
TTAAGCTGCCACTCGGGAAAAGATCTGCGGGCAGATGATTTTACGGTTTGCCGGGTCGATTTTACCTTTGGCCAAGACGGGACATCGTCGATTATCATTGACCGCTTAAGAGAGTTAAAAGTTAAAAAAACAAAAACAAGGTTCGGCATGGTTATTGATCATAGTTCACCCTCTCCTTCAGAAGGGGTATCTTCGATACACAAAAAAATGCGCGATTTTAGCGCGCAAATGAAAAGCCGATTTTTTGATGTTGGATGCGGTGTGTGTCACCAGGTTATTCCTGAATCCGGATTAGCCTTACCCGGGGATTTAGTCCTTGGCGCAGATTCGCATACTTCAACCTATGGCGCATTAGGCTGCTTTGCCAGCGGTGTCGGATCAACAGACCTTGCAATCGCCGCGGCAACCGGTAAAAATTGGTTTCGCGTACCCCCGACAATAAAAATAATTATCAAGGGAAAATTACCCTTTGGTGTTTTTGCGAAGGATATCGTCCTTTTTATTATTAACGGTTTAAGATCCGACGGCGCCACTTATAAGGCAATTGAGTTCTACGGTTCGGTGATTGAGCGTTTAGATATGGCTGGCCGGTTTACGATTTGCAATATGGCAGTAGAAATGGGGGCAAAGTGTGCTTTTATGCCTTTTGATGAAAAAACCCGCCGCTGGCTTCAAGCGCACGGGGTAACGAATGCTAAAATGAAACCGGTAAGTGCGGATAAAAATGCCAACTATTGCTTAGTTAAGGAATATGATATATCCGGGCTTGCGCCGCAAATTGCATATCCTCATTCAGTTGATAATGTGTTGCCGGTATCCCGGCTAAAAGGCACAAAAATCGATGAAGCCTTTTTAGGAACCTGCACAAACGGGCGATTGAGTGATTTAAAAATCGCGGCAACAATTCTTAAATCGCGAAGAATTAAAAAAGGCCTCAAGTTTATTGTTGCCCCGGCATCAAGGGGGGTATTTATCGAAGCCTTAAAAGCCGGAATAATCCCGATTCTTGTTAAGGCGGGCGCGGTAGTGGTTGGCCCGGGGTGCGGGCCATGCGTCGGGACGCATAACGGTGTTCCTGCGGACGGCGAAAGAGTGATCTCTTCCGCAAACCGTAATTTTAAAGGGCGCATGGGTAATCCGAATGCATTCATTTATCTTGGATCGCCTGCGACTGTTGCAGCTTCGGCAATTGAGGGCAGAATAACTGATCCGCGGAAATACCTTAAAGCAAATTAAGCGGTTAGTATTTTTTTAAGCCTTTTCACGCTTTGTGCTTAGGCGAAAATTCAAGGAGGAAAAATGGAATTAAAAGAATTATTAATGCTAACAATTGAAAAACAGGCTTCCGACTTACATATTACTGAAAAAGAGCCGCCGATATTACGGATTCACGGCAAATTACAGCGCACCAAGTTTCCCTCGCTTTCCCGTGATGACTGTAAGCGTTTGGTTTATTCTGTTTTGACCGCAGCGCAAAAGGAAAAGTTTGAAAAAGAGCTAGAATTGGATTTTTCTTTGGCCTTATCCGACCTTGATCGTTTCCGTGTCAATATTCACCTTCAGCGCGGTTCTGTTGAAACAGCTTTCCGGCGCGTCCCAACCGAAATACCTACACCTCAAGAATTGGGCTTACCCCCGATAGCTATTGATTTAGTCCGTAAACCCAATGGCCTGGTTTTATTTACCGGACCGACCGGCGTAGGAAAAACCACAAGCTTGGCAGCATTAATCGAAGTTATCAACGCAGAAAAGGAATGTTTGATTATTTGCACCGAAGACCCTATCGAATTTATCCATACAAATAAAAAAAGCGTGATTAAACAACGCCAGGTTTATTCTGATACAACTTCATTTGCACAGTCGCTGCGGCATGTCTTAAGACAAGATCCCGATGTTATTATGGTCGGCGAGATGCGTGATTTAGAAACCATATCGACAACACTCACCGCCGCGGAAACAGGCCATCTGGTATTGGCGACGTTGCATACCCCGGATGCACCACAAACCGTAGAGAGAATCATTGATGTTTTTCCGCCGCATCAACAGCAACAGGTAAAATTACAGCTTGCAAATTGCCTGCAGGGGGTCGTATCGCAGTTATTGGTGCCCCGCATTAATAACGACGGGCTGGTCTTAGCGGCTGAAATTATGGTTGTAACGCCCGGAATACGAAACCTTATTCGCGAGCAGGAGATCGAGCAAATACCGACATTAATGCAAACCGGAAGCCAATATGGCATGAAAACTATGGATAAGTCATTAAAGGAGCTGGTTAATCAGAAGCAGATTAGCCTGGAAACCGCGATATCAAAGGCAAAAAATATCGACGAGTTCCGACAGCTTTAAGTTTACCCTGTTAGAGAATTCTCTCTAACAGGAAGATTCTAGATATGAAATTAAAGGGGAAAACGCTAAAATTAGGCGACAATATTAATACCGATAGTATTATTTCGGGCCGCTATAAATTCTCGATTGTTGATATTAAGGAATTGGCTAAGCATATCATGGAGGATATCGACCCTAAATTTTTTAAAAAAATTAGCCCAGGCAAAACGATCCTTGTTTGCGGGAGGAATTTTGGCATGGGTTCTTCGCGTGAACAAGCACCATTAGTAATAAAAGAGTCGGGAATAATCGCGGTTGTCGCAGATTCATTTGCCCGGATTTTTTATCGCAATAGTTTTAATATCGGTTTGCCCTTAATTGAAACCGGCACGAGTACGATTAAACAAAACGATATCCTGGAAATAGATTTCGACAAAGGCGTATTAAAAAATGTAAGCCGCAATAAGGCTCTGACAATTTGCCCTTTACCAAAAATTATGCAGGATTTATTGAAAACCGGCGGGGTGGTTAATTACTACAAAAAATTTAAAAGGCTGCCGTCTTTTGCCAAAAATTAATCCTGCTGATGCGGTGATTAAATTTTAGTTCAAACTAGGCATATTTCGCGATAAAAACTTAACCGGAAGAACCTAACAATTAAATATCATGCACAACGTTACATTAATACCGGGTGATGGCATAGGGCCGGAAGTATCCTTGGCGGCAAAAAAATGTATTGAAGCAACCGGCGTTGAAATCAAATGGGAAGAAGTAATTGCCGGGCAAGATGCGGTTGAGATTTATGGCCAGCTTTTGCCGGATGCAACCCTTGCGTCTATTGCGCGTAACAAGGTTGCAATCAAAGGGCCGATTATTACGCCGGTCGGAGAAGGCTTTCGTTCTGTAAATGTCGCTATTCGGCAAAGCCTCAACTTATATGCCTGTGTACGTCCGGCAATATCATACCCGGGGTTAAAATGCGCGGCCAAAGATATTGATTTAGTGATTATCCGCGAAAATACGGAAGATTTATACTCCGGTATTGAATTCGAAATTGCTAAACTGGAAACAAAAAAGCTTATTGAGATGGTAAAACAGGCTACCGGGAAGGAAATTTTGCCGGATTCTGCTATCTCACTAAAGCCGATATCGGCAACTGCCTCAGAAAGAATTGTTCGGTTTGCATTCGAGTACGCTTTAAAAAACAAGCGAAAAAAGGTCACTGCCGTTCATAAGGCAAATATCATGAAATTTAGTGACGGATTATTCTTAAATGTTGCCCGGGGGATCAGCAAAGAGTATGCCGGCCGGATTATTTTTGAGGATAGAATCGTCGATAATATGGCAATGCAATTAGTGCAAAAACCGCAAAATTACGATGTTCTGGTTTTACCGAATCTCTATGGCGATATTATTTCAGATTTAGCTGCCGGATTAGTCGGGGGGCTCGGGGTTGCCCCGGGAGCAAACATCGGTAATGGCATTGCGGTTTTTGAGGCGGTACACGGCGCTGCACCCAAATATAAGGGTAAAAACAAGGTTAATCCAGCCGCAATGATTCTTTCCGGGTGCATGATGCTTAGGTATCTCGGGGAAGAGGCAGCCGCGAAAAAATTGGAAGCCGCATTAATCCAGATTATCGCCGAAGGTAAATATGTTACCTATGACTTAAAACCGGATCGCAACGACCCTACGGCGGTTGGCACACAAGAAATGGCTGAGGCAATCATACAACAAATGATGTAGGGATCCGGATTCATTAATTACGCATTTTTTGATAAAATAGGGCACCCTCCAAAAAAGATCAACATCCAGCAAGTTTAAATTATGAAGATATCAATAATCGGCGCCGGAAATGTCGGCGGAACAACCGCCCTGCGCCTGTCATTATTAGGCTTTAAGGAAATTATCCTGATTGATTCCGTGCCGGGCTTAGCGCGCGCTAAGGCATTTGATTTAAATGACGCACGGTTTATTGCTCAGCAGGATTATTATTTTACCGGCACTGATGATATAAAGCAGATCGCAAAATCGCAAATCATAATACTTACTGCCGGTTTAGCTCGTAAGCCGGGGATGAGCCGTGAGGAATTAGCGCAAAAAAACAGCCTGATAATTAAGCGAATATGCCAACAGATTAAGGAGTTATCCGGGCAGTCAATCGTGATTGTAGTTACTAATCCGTTAGATGTAATGACTTATCTTGTTTTGCGTGAAACCAGATTCCCTGCCCGGCGTATTATTGGTATGGGATTAAGCTTGGATAGCTCACGCTTGGCCAATCTTATTGCCGAAACATTAAATATCGCCGCAAGCAAAGTAGAGCCTTGTATAATCGGCAGCCATGGAGCAGGAATGCTGCCCTTAATCCGATACAGTAAAGTAAGCAGTAAGCCCTTAAATAAAAGCCTTGCCCCGGATAAAATAGACGATATTTTTAAACATACGATCCAGCGCGGCGCAGAAATTGTTTCGTTATTCGGTAAGGGTAGTGCTTATTTTGCCCCTTCAGCAGCAATCGCCGAACTGACAAAGGCAGTTGCCTTTGACGAAAAACGTATTTTACCCGTATCTGTTTTTCTCGATGGCGAATACGGCTTAAAAAACATCTGCATCGGATTGCCGTGCTCTATCGGCAAAAACGGAATCGAAAAAATAATTAGTTATGAGTTAGAAGAAAACGAAAAAACCGCGTTTTTAAATTCTGCTGAATCAATTAAGAAACAAATTGCCGCCATTTATAATACCGGCCTTCAAGAAAATCGCCTTCGGCGATAACTTTCAGGTGATTTTCAAGTGGTCTAAGAAAGTGTTTTATACCTTCCGGGCACAGGTACTTTCCTACACCATAAATCGAGAATACCGGTATTATCTTTGGCTAAAACTAAAAACTTAAATGTATGATCTTGCCGTGATCGGCGCTGGTCCTGCTGGTTTCAGTGCAGCAAAAGAGGCGGGTAAGCTCGGCCTTAAGGTTGCATTAATTGAACGGGATAAAATCGGCGGCACCTGCCTTAATTACGGATGCATCCCCACAAAGGCATTAATCCAGTCTGCAAAAATCTACGCACTTTCCAAGGATTCCGCAAAATTCGGCATTGAAATACCGGCCTCAACAATAAACCTTGCACAAATTCACGCACGCAAGCAAACGGTTATTGAGCAAATAACTAAAGGCATGCGTTTTATGATTAGGAATATTAACTACCTAACCGGCGAAGCCCAATTTCTTTTCTCTAATCAGCTCCTGGTTGGCAAAGAAAAGATTTCCGTAAAACAGGTAATTATCGCCACTGGCTCAAAGCCAATGCAATTGCCGAATTTACGCATTGATCATAAAAAGATTATTTCAAGCAAAGACCTTCTGAATTTTGATAAGATACCCGAGTCGCTTTTAATAATCGGCGGGGGGGTAATCGGCTGTGAATTTGCCAGCTTGTTTTCGATTTTAGGCACACAAGTAACGATTGTTGAGTTGATGCCGCAGCTATTGCCTCAGGAAGACAAAGAAATCGCACGGAAGCTCGAGATAAATTTTAAAAAGAAGGGGATCAAGGTTATTACTAATACTGATGCAAAAACCCTGGATTTTAATAACTATGCTCAAGTGCTCTTATGCATAGGGAGAAGGCCTACTTTAGGGAATTTAGACTTAGAAAAGATCGGGGTAAAAATCGAAAAAAATAAAATCCTGGTCGATGAATATATGAATACGAATATCCCCGGCATATCCGCTGCCGGTGATTGCACCGGAGGAAAAATGCTCGCGCATTTTGCGGACCACCAAGGCATGGTTGCCGCAAGAAATATCAATCAACCGGGTAATTCAAAACGAATTGAGCCATTCTTAATTCCAAGCTGCATTTTTACATCCCCGGAAATTGCCAGCATCGGAATTACCGAACAAGAGGCGGGCAGCAAAGGGGTTGATTTAAAAATAAGCAAATTTGATTTTCTCGGCTCTAGTATGGCGCGCATCCTTGACCAAGCAGAAGGGTTTATAAAAATAATTTCCGATCGAAAGACTGATGCTATACTCGGCGTATCGATTATCGGCCCAAAGGCAACCGAGCTTATCGGAACAGCCACACTCGCTCTTCAATCCCGCTTTAAATTATCTCAACTACATAACATCATATTTGCTCACCCTACGGTATCTGAGTCCATTCAAAAAGCAGCAGAAAACTAAAATGGGCGATATCCCTGCCAAAAGTATTTTTCGCAGTTTTGCAAGAAAATTCGCTTCGCTGATAACTTTTAACACAGATTCACACAAATTGGCCCCTCAACAATTCGTTTCTGGATACACACAGATGCCAGATTTTATCTGTGTTCATCCAAAAAACTTTATCTTTTCCAGGAAATCTGCGTGAACCCCGTTAGAGAATTCTCTCTAACGGTTATCTAAATCTTCCCCACCACCGACTTCGTCGGTGACTTTCTCTAACGGGGTGAATCTGTGTTTTTATGCGATACCCCATGAAAAAACAATAGTTTACATAAAAATAAGCCATTATAATAAATGAAGTTAGAAATTTTTGACCTGGGTTTAGTGGATTTTAAATCTGCCTGGGATTTTCAGAAAAACATCTTCCTGCGGGTAAAACAGGGCAAGATTCCCTCGGCACTCATACTTTGCCGGCATTTGCCGGTAATTACATTGGGAAGAAAAGCCAACCAGGAAAATATACTCGCCGCGCATCAGGAATTAGAGGCATTAAATATTCAGACCTACGAAATTGAACGGGGAGGGGATGTTACTTATCATGGGCCGGGGCAATTATGTGCTTATCCGATACTCAATCTTAGCTATTTTAAAAAGGACATAAATTGGCTTTTACGAAGCCTGGAGGCTATGCTAGTCGGGGTTCTTTCTGAGTTTGGAGTTAAGGCTCAATCCTTGCCCGGATTAACCGGTGTCTGGATTGCGCAAAAAAAGATTGCCTCTATTGCAATCGCAATAAAAAGCTGGATAAGTTTTCATGGAATAAGTTTAAACATAAAAAGCAATGATTTAAGGAATTTTTACTTGATTCGCCCTTGCGGCCTCGATATAATAATGACGTCTATGGAAAGCGAATTAAAACAAGAAATTAAAATTGATAAAGTTAAGGCAAGCTTCCTGCAAAATTTTAACAAAACTCTTAAACAGGAGCAAAGATGAAAGAAGTAATTTTACCCGAATTAGGGGAAGGCATTGAATCTGCCAATGTTACCTATTGGTTTTTTAAGCAAGGGGATACGATTAAGGAAAAGGACGATTTAGTGGAATTGGCTACGGATAAGGCCACTTTTAATTTACCAAGCCCTTGCCAAGGGGTATTAACCCAGATATTGCGCAGTGAAGGGGATACGGTAAAAGTAGGGGAAGCCTTAGCAACTATTGATGATACCCCTCGTTAATTGTTTTTCTTTTTGACGGGGGATTAGCTTTTGGTAAGAACGGGATAAAAACCATGCCGACAATTACGGTTTCAGAAATCATTAAAGCGAATAAGCAAAAAGTCTATGCATTGCTTAAGGATATGGAACAATTCCCGAAATTTATGCGCGATGTTAAAAAAATTACCGTACTCAAACGCCTTCCTGACCGGCAGACAACTGCATGGGAAGTGGAAATCGATAGCCTGCTTGTAAAATGGAATCAAATAGATGTTTTTAATGACGCGCGCTGCAAAATTAATTTCCAAATGACAAAAGGCGACTATCATGCGTATAAGGGATGCTGGTCATTAAGTGATTCCGGGCGTTATACCCAGATTTCGCTGCGAACCGAGTTAAATTGGGGGCTGCCGATATTGGAAAAGCACGTAAACCGGACCTTAACCAAAAAGGCCAAACTTGGCCTTTTGGGGATACTCAAGGCAATTAAAAAAAAGGCAGAAAATTAAATTGAATGAATTTGCACTAATCATCCATCCGACTCACGAGGCCCTGCTCTATCGTTATGAACCGGGAATGAAGCATCGCTCTAAACAAGTGGTACATAAGCTTCTTGAGTGGATGGATCCTTTTTTGGCTTCTGAGGTCGAAGGTATATATTCTGATACCGGTAAGCCGGTAAAGGGTATTTTAGTAATGTGCCCGCTTTTGCGCGAACAAATGATGAATTTATCCCCGCAAAAGTTATTAAAGCAGGTTATTGCTGCTGCAAGGCTTGCAGAGAGCCTGGGTACAAAGATCATAGGTTTAACTGCCTATACTTCGTTTGTGGGCAGCCGGGGGGCTGATGTTCGGAAAGTATTAAATACACCTCTTACCAACGGCAGCACATATACAATGGCAATGGTTACCGAAGCAGTGTTAAGGGCATTGAATCTTATGGAGACCCCCTTAGAAACTGCAAATATCCTGATTGTCGGAGCAACCAGCCGGATTAGCAGATTTTGCCTGGAAATCCTCGGCCCGGCAGCAAAACGAATAATGCTCTTTTCTCAAGGCAAGGTAAGACTTAAGGGCGTTATCGATGGCCTACGTGCGGATTTACAGAAAAAGGTCGAGATAATAGTCGACATTGCCAAATATGCAAAAACCTCAGACGTGATTATTTTTGCCTCGCGCAATCCGTTTATACCCTTTGATTTAAATAAGCTAAAGCCGGGAACAATAATTTTTGATGCTTCTTACCCAAGGCGCATCCCGTTAAATTTTCGCGATGATATTTTAGTTATTGACGGATTAACGATTAAGCCGCCTGGTAAGCCAAAATTTGGTTTTGATTTTGGTTTGCCTGAAGGCCTCTGCTTTCCTTGCATGGCTGAGCCGATTATTCTGGCCCTTGAGCATAAATACGAAAATTACTCATTGGGAGGAGGGGGCGAGCAGAATTTAAGCAAAGCCTCAGAGATTGTACGCCTGGCAAGCAAACACGGCTTTCGCATAGCAGAGCTAACATCCCAGGAACAAATACTACCTGAAGAGGAGATTATTAAGATTAAAAAACGGGCATTCATTAAATCAAAAGACCGCCGCAGGTCATATATTATATAAACGCAAAACATAGATAGATTGAATGATTTATTGGTTTTTGAAATTCATTTTCGGGCCGCTGGTCAGATTAATATGGATAAAACGGATTTATGGAACCGAAAATATCCCAAAAAGCGGCGGGTTTATTATTGTTGCAAATCACGCAAGTTATTTTGATTTTTTCTGCCTCCCGGCTGTTTGTAAAAGAAGGATCTACTTTTTTGCCGCAGAAAAATTTTTCAAGCATCCGATTTGGTCAGCGTTAATGAAATCAACCAAACAAATCAGGGTTAATAGATGCGCTGAGGATAAAAGTGAAGCTTATCAAGCCGCACTTAAGGTTTTAAGTGAAAATAAGGTTTTAGGAATTTTTCCTGAAGGGACCAGGTCGGCTGACGGCAAATTACAACCGGCTTATTCCGGCGCGGTTAAAATTGCCTTAATCGCAGGGGTTCCGATTCTGCCGATTGGAATTACCGGTGCGTATGATATACTTTCGCGCCATCGTTATTTGCCGCGCTTCAAAAAAAGCCAAGTTAAAATAGGAAAATGCATATCATTGACGCAATATTATGGCCAGGAGGACAACCATAACCTGCTGCAACAAATTACCGACAAAACCGTAATGGCAGCAATTCATAAATTGATCATTAATGAGTAAATTAGTATTTTTTGATGTTGACAATACATTGATTAAAGGGCAAACACAGCTAATATTTACCAGTTTTTTAGTGAAAAGCCGAAAAATAGGCTATGGCGCGTATTTACAAATTCTTTTCTGGTTTATTTTTTATAAGCTAAACCTTATTGGGGAT
>JBDRHJ010000095.1:0-2073 GCA_043816835.1 Candidatus Omnitrophota bacterium | reverse complement strand
AATCGTACTGCCGTGATGTTTCAACTTCATCTCCCGATCAAAAGCATCTTTCTTGTTTAAATAAGACTCATAATAAACTACTCTTAACGGTTTCTGCTTACTCGTAGCAAGCACTCTACCACTGTTATGCTCTTTTAATCTTCGCTTTACATCGTTAGTTCTGCCGATGTAAAGATATTTAAAATTTTCGCTTTGCAACATATATACAAAATGCATATTCATTTTGTATCTTCCCCAAAAGGGCGGGGTAAGTTCGGACAAATCACTTAGCTTCGTTACCGCTCGCTAAGTGATGTCCTCACTTATTTTCCCATTCCTACTTGCTGGGCAACCTGAAATACCTTTCCTTCGGTTTGAATAGAGGGTGCGATAATAATTTCAACATCATGCATTTCTTTAATCGCCGCCACCCCCAAAGACCCCATGGAAGTTCGTAGTGCCCCAAGAAGATTCTGCGAACCGTCATCTACCTTAGCAGGGCCAAAAAGTATTTCTTTTAAGATACCGGTTGTACCAACAAAAACCCTTGTGCCGCGCGGTAAATTTTCGTGAGATGTTGCCATGCCCCAGTGATATTTTTTTCCAGGGGCTTCTTTTGCGCGGGCAAAGGCAGAACCAACCATTACCGCATCTGCCCCGCAGGCAAAAGCCTTACAAATATCACCACCCCGGCTCATTCCTCCGTCAGTAATAATCGGGATATACTTACCGGTACGCTTTTGATAAAAATCCCGCGCTGCTGCTGCATCAACCGTACTGGTTACCTGGGGAACGCCGATTCCTAATACACCGCGCGTCGTACAAGCAGCACCCGGCCCCACGCCAATAAGCAGGCCGCAACATCCAGTATCCATAAGCTCTAAGGTCGTATTATAGGTTACACAATTACCAAAAATTACCGGTATTTTACTAAATTTGCAAAACTTAAATAAATCCAGGCTCTTATATTCCTGTGAAATGTGTTTAATCGTAGTAACCGTAGATTGCACAATAAAAATATCCGCTTTACTATCAGCGGCAATTTGATTAAACCTTTGTGCATGTGTAGGAATACAGCTAACAACTGCGGTGGCATTCTTGGACTTAATCTGACTAATTCTTTTGGCAATTAGCTTTTCTTTTATCGGCTTATTATATATTTCTTGAACTAATTTGGTCGCCTTCTGAGGACTTGCATTTGCGATGTCCCTTAAAACCTTATCGGGATTGTCATAGCGAGTCTGTACGCCGTCAAGATTTAACACCGCTATTCCGCCTAGCTTCGACATCTCGACTGCAAAACGAACATCAACTACGCCATCCATTGCTGCGGCTAATATTGGTACCTGAAACGTAAAGCCTGCAATCTTAAAACTAACATCAACCTCGTTTGGGTTTACGGTCTGTATTCCCGGAATAAGCGCCACCTCATCAAAGCCATAGCACCGACGTGCTCGCCGATTTATTCCTATCCATTCTGCCATAGATAACCCCTCCAATTTGAAGCAGTATTATATACGTTTATTGAGTATGTGTCAATACTTTTGCTTTTGCGCTAACTTAGTACAGGTACATTCGTAGCATAAACCCTAAATCTGAAATCCTAAACCTTAAATCCTAAACTCTAAACAAATCCAAAACCCGAATGTCCTAAACCCAAAACTTCTAATTTTGGATTTTGAGTTTCGAGTTTATTTAGAATTTCGAGTTTAGTGTTTCGAGTTTACTTTTTATCCCTTCTTCGGTCAAGACGGGATAAAAAATGGGCGAGGTAAAACTACCCTCGCCCTGATGTTGACAATGGATATTATTAACTATTCTCCTTCTGCAGTTGCAATAAAAACGCCTCTTTTGCTTCGGAGTAATTATTCTGACCGAGAATATTCCTGCGAAGCAAAACTAATATTTTCATTAGTTTTGCGTAGCAGAATAGTTTAATACATCCCTCCACCGCCGCCATAACCACCACCCGGCGGCATCATTGAGGATGCATCCTTTTTATCTTCGGGCTTATCTGCGATTAAAACTTCTGTAGTCAAGAGAAGTCCGGAGATACTAGCTGCATTCTGCAATGCGGTCCGGGTAACCTTAGTT